>NZ_JCBCUW010000099.1:0-3396 GCF_059862525.1 Pseudomonas sp. MF08875 | reverse complement strand
GCGATATCAGCCATTTCTTGATGCATCGGTACAATTGGATTCGACCCCATCAATTCAATGATGGGCTGGCGCCAGCTCGGGCCGAAGAAAAACTTAACGTCGTGTCCGGGATTAGTTGACCACTACAGACGCAGTGTCGAGCCATTTGCGAAGATCATCGTCGATCTTCACGAGCGTGGTGCGTTGCGATCCTTACTCACAGTCGATCCGGCCGTGCTGCAGACTGCGATTGCCCTTGGTACAGAATGGCTGGGTGTAGATAGCGACATCCTCAAATGCCTGCGACTCGGCGTTGCGCTGCACCACGGGGCATTGCCCACGGCTTACCGTAAGGAAGTGGAGCACCTGCTTCGTAGAGGCAGCCTGCGCGTTACGATTTCATCGCCAACGCTAGCGCAAGGATTGAACCTTTCTGCCACAGCGATCGTGATGCATTCACTGTATAGACACGGTGAGAAGATCAAGATATCGGAATTTAAGAACATTATCGGTCGTGCCGGTCGCGCCTATATAGACGTAGAGGGTCTCGTCCTCTTTCCGATATTCGAAGATCGGCGAAACCAGAAACACAATGAATGGGTCGAGCTGATCGAGAACAAAGGCGCACGAGATATGGAGAGCGGATTAGTCATGCTTCTCAGCTCGCTGCTGTTGCGTATGCACAAACGGATAGGAGGCGACCTTAACCAGCTTATGGAGTATGTCGTGAACAGCGCCGTTGCCTGGACTTTTCCGGTAGTAGTTGGTGAGAAACTGGCTAATGAGGATCGTGCTCGAAAGGATTGGGAGCGGAATATTGCGACGTTCGACACTGCGATACTCGGTCTGATCGGCGATTCCGATGTGCCGGATGAAGGGATCGAAGCCGCGCTCGACGCGATCTTACAATCTTCGCTCTGGCAAAGACGCCTCCTGCGATTAGACGAGCCATCGCGCGCCATAATGAAGTCGGCGCTCTTGGCCCGAAGCCGCTATATTTGGGCTCGCTCTACTGCTGCGACTCGACGAGGCTACTACCTATCAGGTCTTGGCTTGGAGGCTGGCCAATCGCTAGACGCCGTTGCAGTAGAAGCTAACGCATTACTGATCGAGGCTAATGGAGCCTTGCTTATCGGAGATAGCGAAACAGCCATACGAGCCATTGCAGGAATCGCAGAGCGGGTATTCACGTTCTACCCATTCGCGCCGGATCCCTTCCCTGCCAACTGGCGAGAAATCCTGCGCTCTTGGCTCCTAGGTGAATCATTGAGCGCTCTGATTGCTGGCCAGGAAGGGAACGCCCTGCAATTCATCGAAGGAGGACTCGTCTACCGCCTGCCTTGGGCGATGGAAGCGTTGCGTGTCCGCGCTGCCGCGAATGGAGACGTGGTTGGAGATTTCGGCCTTGCTTTGGACGACTACGAGCTTGGCCTCGTTATGCCAGCAGTCGAGACTGGCACAATGAATAGGTCGGCTTCGATACTTATACAAGCCGGATTTAATTCGCGGTTAGCCGCCATCAAAGCGGTCAACGATACAGGGGCTACGTTTACAGCGGCACATGAACTACGGATGTGGCTCCAATCTCCCCAAGTCGTCGCTTCGTCAGGCCAACACGATTGGCCGACACCTGAAACGAGAGCATTGTGGCTCAGATTTACTGAAGATTCTGTCCCCGCTCACGGTCGAACTTGGGCAGAACGTCACTATACGGCCAACGTTCTTTGGCACGCTGCCCCCCCACCACCTAATTCGGCATTATCTCTTTATCTCTGGGAAGGCCAGCCGCACGTTCTTTCCGCCGAGGGATTAACCTTGGGTGTTCTGTCTCACCCGTTAAACCCAGCTCGCGGGGGTGTTGTTTTACGGGCGACTTTGATACCAAAGAGCGGACAAATAGCCCTCAGCTATCTCGGCCCAGACGACCTTTGGCTCGTTTGAACAAGGGTAACGATTCCCATGCATGAGGCAAACATCAATAAGTACTGGCTAGCGTAAGCCTTCCATGTCCAGTGCGACGAAACCGGGGGCGGGTGCACAGAGATGTCGAGTGCCCAGCCACCAATCCAGGGTGTCGGTGCAAACCGGCGGACCGCTCGGGTACCCGGTAGTGCTACTCGACTACGCAACCAGCTGCGGGCAAGACATTCCCATCGACGGAAAAACCTACGTTCGACGAGTCACAATGAATTGGGCTGAGGAAAGAGCCTAGAAGTCGGCGGGACCGTTTTCCCGCTAAGACCAAATCAACCTCCCCGCAGCACAAAGGCAAACATGATGTCGAGATCACGGCGCACGATGTCGGAATGCAGTCGCTAGCATCCATCGTCGCCAGCGACTGACGCGTACCGGGTATCACAGTCATGCGTAAAGGGATGTTATCGTGCCATTACTCAAGGACGCTCGGGCGCCCAGTTAACCTTCCTGTGAGGAAGAAGGTCCCCCAACTGGAGATCAGCATGGATCAGCTGCACCACCACGCAATTTATAATATAAACATAGAATTTATCCCGACGATTTACAATCGGGCATCTTTGTCATGCCAGAAAAATTGATGAATAACATCCAAATAGCATCTAGGGGACATGTGGATGAATGAACTTGACCAAGGCTATAAATTCAATCCCGCAGATCTAGTTGAATATGCAATGGATAAGCCGATTGGCGCCGCACGAGCGGCATTAACGGTGGCCTTGGAAAAGGCTGACGTTCATATTGATATTGTTATTGGCGAGCTTTCAGAAAACATGGAATTGAATCAAGAATTTCTGAAAGTGCTTTCTGGCGCCTTGCGGAAAAACTCTAGCAAGGTGCTCGGCGATATGCCAAACCGAATCAAGGATTGCCAGTTTGAGCGCGATATCGGACTATGATTAATCTTGATCTGTTTCTGACGCATAAGGCATTTACGTGGAACAGGGTGGCCAATGTCTATCGGTGAGAACCCCATAAAAACTCCCCCGGCCCCAGAGCTTATGCTCACGGCGCTCGATGTGCAAAAAGGAGAGCCGGTTCATCCCTTGGATCGCCTGATGATAATGTCGGCCGATGAGTGGGAGATATTTACCCTAGAGCTGGTTTTTTATTTTGATAAGGAATACGAGAAGGTCACCCGTTGCGCGGGCGCAGGAGACAAAGGGCGCGACGTTATCGCTCGATTCTCATCGGGATGGGACAATTACCAATGTAAGCACTATGGTAGAAAATTAAGTGTTGCAGATGTGGTTGCTGAACTCGGAAAACTGGTTTTCTACACGTGGAGGGGGGACTACACCCTTCCGCGAGATTATCGCCTGAATTCATAGAATAAGCGCAACGCTTGAAACGAGAGGCAGAGAGCCAGCCACCGGTAGAATCCAGGCTCTCACACCGAAGGATTCAAGCGCAGATGACTACGCATTACCGGCAGCTGACTCA
>NZ_JCBCUW010000098.1:0-3465 GCF_059862525.1 Pseudomonas sp. MF08875 | reverse complement strand
TGAGTCAGCTGCCGGTAATGCGTAGTCATCTGCGCTTGAATCCTTCGGTGTGAGAGCCTGGATTCTACCGGTGGCTGGCTCTCTGCCTCTCGTTTCAAGCGTTGCGCTTATTCTATGAATTCAGGAATTATATGTTTTTTTGTCGTCATAATAGTGCAGCAAAGCAACCTCAACCTCCCCTGGTACGCTGATCTGAAAATGCCCTACACACTCGTTTTTCCATTGCTTGGACACTACAGCCTTTTGCGCTTGGGCGGTTGATATGCATGTATTCAGCAATGCGATCAATAATAGTGTTGTATTCAATCTCATCCGTGGTACTCCGTTTTTTTTATAAGCGTAGAGGCCAGCTCTGTCTTTTTCAGTGAAACGCCGAAAGTCTCCTTCGCCTCGGGTTCGTTTTTCCCGACTTGGGTCATCAAAGCATTATGGAAACGCATATTGTTATCTTCACCCTCTGTCCAGTGCACAGGATAAGCCGTAATGAAAGCGCGTATATCACTTAGGCGAGAGGCATGCGCGAGGTCATGTTGTGGTGTTTTCCAGAACTCGGCTTCAAAAGGCATTGGATCGTTTTTGATTTGTGACAAGTAATCCGTATTAGTATCCTTGCGTCTTGATGCCGTATTAAGTGTCGGCCAAATGGATGCGGTGCGAAGACTAGGGGTGACAGGTTTTTTGCTTAAGGCCCGCGACTTCTTTAAGTTTATATTTGGCTCATAGCTTCGAGGAATATATTTAAATACGGCTTCATAGTGCTCAGCATTGCGCTTGGCTACATCCTGAATCGCCTTCCAACAGTCCGGATGCCCTGGTCTATCGATCATGCCCCGCAACGCTTCAGCCGGGCGTACACCACTGCTTAATCCAAATAGCTTGCTCCATACACCTTTGCGAAGTTCATGGGCCAACTTGCGGGTCGGTTGCGGGCGCCCATTACCTAAAAAGTCTTTATGCTCCACGTCCGTGTCCATGACTAACACGGCCAGTTCCGAATCACGCTCGCCCACTAGGCTGCGGTCGTTGATATTGGCACTGCCGACCAACGCATAACGGTCATCGACGATCATCATTTTGCTGTGCACATAAATCTGTTCGGTGACATAGCGATCACCTAACTGTGCCCAATTGCGCAGGTTAAGCAGGGTTACAAACTCGAAGCACGCCTCGTCGCTGGGATTGGTGACATTACGAAATGACTGTGCCAATTCCACCACCCCTACTAGCCCCCTGTCCCACGCAGCCGCTTGCTGCTCCAGGGTGATTTGCCCACTGGCGCGCAAATCCCGCACTTTGATGTACCAACGAATCCCGTTGAGCAGGCTTTGCGTGCCGAACGCGATGCTTTGCTGGGTCCAATGCACCTGAGTGACGATGGCCGGGTTATCCAGCCCACCGCCCTCAGGGTGCACGGGGAGCACGATGTACACGTGGAACGGATTACCCGTGAATACTGCACAGCCAATGCGTTGGATCAGGCGCGTGCATATCTTGTTTTGTGGTAAGGCCGCCGCATCGCCCGGCATCCACCGGGTTGCCGCCGGCCCATTACCGGCGGCGTTGGCGATGCTGATCGCAGGTTCCGTTTGGGTAGTTTCCCCCTGTTTTCCAAAGGCACTGACAAAAAACTGCTGCTCGATATAGATGTAATGCTTGGCCTTTTCGATCAGCAACTCCATGGCGCGAAGAATGTCGTCCTGCGGTTTCAATACCTGTTCATTGGTTTCGTTTTTCAACATCGCTTTTGGCGCACTGCGTAACACTTGTACGCAGCAGGTTCCAACGTGTGGGAAATGCGCAGGAGCAGGTGGTACAGGCAAAACGGGCAGCGGCCCCCCCGTGAGAGTTGCCGCTTCGGGCCCCTGGGTTCGGCGATGCCTGGTTTGGTTTTCTTCCGTGCGTTTGCTGTTCCAGCGCAAGACGAAGTTTCGCGCCAAGTCGGACACCGCCGGGCCTTCGATGCGCAGATGAATATCCTGCCAAGGCATACGCGGCTGGCACTTGGGGTCCAGGGAGGCCACGCTTGCGGTCAATTTGCTTCCAAGCTTTTCCGCGACGGGCGTGTCTTCTGCGTAGGGCGTTTGGTAAGCCCCGGCCTTGATCTTCGCCTGCACCCCATCGCCGGGGCTGGAGTTTGTGGTCGGCTTCCAGTAGTCAGGTAACTCATCCGGATTGACCAAGATGTCGGCCGCCAATTCACCCAATTGCGGAACGCAGCCGTTGTAGCGGTTCATACCCTGGCGGCCATCGCTGTCGGCGCGCAGGTCAAAACAGTCATCGTCGTAACGGCCATAGGCCAGGTCCAGGCCGCCTACGAAGGCCACGCGCTGGTCGATCACCACCTGTTTCTGATGGTGGCTGTAGAACGCGCGAGCCTTGTCTGCCATTGATTTGGCCAGGGTGACAAACACCCGCATCGCTTTGACTTCGCGGTTGATGTGCTGCAACACGTTGCGGGTTTGCTCGTCGTAGGTTTGTACCGGTGCGCTGTCGTCCCAGGGCATGACATAAATCATCACGCCGCGCTGAGCTGCGGCCAGAAGGCAGTCATACAGGCGTACATCGGGGGCCAACTGGGCGTCCCAGTTCACCTGCCACCCAGCAATACAGATGCTTTGCTTGGCATTGGCAAATTCGTCGATCAGCTCGGCAAAGTAGTCTTTACCGGTGAAGTAGGGTTTGACGGCATTGCCTCTGGTGGCCTCTGAAAACGCTGATCGCACCCAGACCTCATCTGTGGCGAAAGCTTTAAGGGCATTGCCTTCACTGTCGACTATTTGGCAAACGGTGCGAGGGACTAATCCACTGTCGGGGATGGTCATTTCATTGCTCCTTGAGTTTGTTCAGTAGGGCTTCGCCGCTGTTGACCTGCATTTCTCGGCGGGCGGCCTGGATGTGGTTAACGTCCGTTCCATTCCCCCCGGTACGGACGCTGTCGCTCATATAGCCATTGGCATCCAGGCCTTTAAGCAGCTTTTGATGCTCGGACCATTTGCCCTTGTCTGCCTCCATGACCACTTCTCGCGCCTGATCGCCAAAGACCAGCCAGTAGTCATTGGGGGCCTGGTCGTAAGCCAGTTTTAGCGCCTGCTCCTGTTCGGCAGATAGGTTGAGCTTTCCGTCGGCGTCGCTATTGCCTTCTAGCAGTGACTCTTGACTCAAAAGCGCAGTCGATTGACTGCTTGCCCTGACAATCCGCCACGCAAATGCGCCAAGGGCCGTGGCATAAGGCCCCGGCACATCCATCAGCCGCAAATCAAATGTGGCCGCGACCTCGGGCAGTGGGTTGCGCGGGAATGGGGGCAGGGGGAAGTACTGCTGTATCGGGCCGTTGAATCGGCGTTTGCCGGCATACACCTTGATGCTGCCCGGGCAGGCGAAGGTGATGTTGCCGCCTTCCAGGGTCAGGCTGGCGCCGCCCTCCACGGCCAGGTGCAGGGTGGTGCCGGCGGCCATTTGTGCCTC
>NZ_JCBCUW010000097.1:0-3594 GCF_059862525.1 Pseudomonas sp. MF08875 | reverse complement strand
CCGTCGAAGCCGTCAATCGGACAGTAGCGAGGATCAATCTACGCCCGCGCAAGCGCTTGGGCTGGAAGACGCCGTACGAAGTGCATACAGGGGTGAGCGTTGCACTTATGTGTTGAATTCAGGCCCCTTTTGCCTGAGTGAGAACTGGCACGGCGGAAGTCCAGCTTTAGGGGCTCGGCTGTTCGCGTTGGTAGGCCTAGCTCTTGGTGTTCTGGCCTGCGTATTGGTGGGAGCTCTTCTGTTCAAGGTGCAGTGGTGGCTTGGTGTCGAAGGACAGTGGTCTCTATTGACGCTTGGTACATGTGCTGTGTCGGTTACTGCGGGATACCATTTTTACAACTGGTTTGTTGATTGCTGACCGGTGATCATGCTGTGGAAGGCAGCAATCGGCCAAAAGCGGTCTCTCACATTCTGCCGCACAATGCTTCGGCATCGCATATAGTGAATATCACGCCCTGAGAGCCCGGATTCTTGCAGTTAATTCCGCCTCAAGTTGCGCTAAGCCTTGGTCATTCCCGAGATACCTTATGTGGCGGAGGTGCGCAATATCGAATGGTATATCAGCTGGGTTTTGGGTAATGATGATCACTTCCTTGCCATAGGAATGGGCAATCCCCATCTCATAGAAGACGTTGGCATTCTTCCCGGTGCAGTCACAAATCACTATCGCAGCTTCGTCAATCAGAGCGACAACGTCCTGGATAATTGCCGGGTGATCCCATCTATTGTCGGCACGGCCACTATCCATCCCATTCGCAGTTGCCGCTCGTTGAATAACTTCCCAGACAGGCCCAAATCCCGCGAAAGGCATCATTGCAGATAGCAAATCGGGGCGAACGCGTTGAGGCGTAGCTAGCTGAAAGACTGTTGGTTGGCGAGCGGGCTGCCGCCACTCCGTCAACAGCACTTTGAACAGATCAGCGTCCTTGATCGACCAATGACTGTGCTCAAACGGACCAAATCCCCTTCGTGGGATCTGGATCCCCAGGGCAGGAGCGAGTGTGGTCAAATCACCCAACGGGATAGGGGGAATGTCAGGATCGTAGCGATACTCGACCACGACATTCTTGCCTTGCAACCGCGTGCCAGTGATTTCTCCTACACGGGAAACCTGATCAGCTTCGAACCGGGAGTTCTCCGGGGAAAAAATCGCGGGTAATTTCCTCATGAGATCAAAATTGGGGAGGTCCCCGATTTTCCACTGAGCCCCTAATGTCTGGTCGATGTAGATACGCCCAAGCGGCATCTCGTCGCGCCGACCGTTCCAACCGTTTGCCATCACAAGCAAATTGAACATAGATCGACTCCCTGTCTGTAGATCGCCCATTTA
Source organism: Pseudomonas sp. MF08875 (assembly GCF_059862525.1). Taxonomy (NCBI): domain Bacteria; kingdom Pseudomonadati; phylum Pseudomonadota; class Gammaproteobacteria; order Pseudomonadales; family Pseudomonadaceae; genus Pseudomonas; species Pseudomonas sp. MF08875. The sequence goes on along the minus strand of NZ_JCBCUW010000097.1, from coordinate 2,264 downwards.
AATGCCAAGGCTTTCTATGATGCAATCGAATTTGGCCGGGGCCGCGCTGATCGGTCAACAAGCCCCTACCTGATAGGCGGCCATTGTCAATCCCGGCCGGTTGACCGACCATCCTACTCCAGCGCCGAACGGCGCTCAGTCAAATAAAAGATTTCGCTCATAGCGAATTTATTTTTTGACATTCTGCTCGATCAGGCATAGCCTGCATCTGCGGTAGGGAGATTACCTCGCAGATGTGGGGGCCTCGGCCCTGTGGAGGTTCGCCTCTAACCCTTCCCCACGCGCTCCGGAGCCTCAGCACCACTGGCCACTGGCCACGGGCCGCGAAGGGATACTGCTTCCGCGCGAGACGGAAGCAGGTGCTCAGAAGGGGGGAAAAGTGTTGCTTGCTCCAATTTTCAGTCCAGTTGCACGCGAGACCTCTCAATTCCGAGAGGGCAACGAGGACAAAAAGATGAAAATTGATAAACCCGCCAAGCGACGCTCGGCAGTAAAGAAACAACGTAAGGTGAAGTGGCTGAAGGTCGTTATGAGTGCTGTACGTTGGATCGGGCTGGCGTTATCCCTGGTCGACAAGCACTGGCCTAAGCTCTCGGAAAACTTACGTGACTTATTCTAACTGCCTTACCCCCGCTGTTGTCACTCAAAGGAGCCCGATAATGTTGAACCAGGCACTGCGTTTGATTCGAACCTACCACGACTTATCTCAGACTGAGCTTTGTAAAAAACTTGGCATCTCAAATTCTTATTTGTCAGAAATAGAGTCTGGAAAAAAGCAACCCACAATTGATATATTAACCAAATACAGCGAATATTTTGAGATACCTTTGTCCTCTATACTCTTTTTCTCCGAAAGTATGGATGCCCCCAAGCCAACAACTAAGCTGAGAACCAGCATTGCCAAAAAAGTAATAAACATATTGGAATGGGTGGAGAATAAAAATGAGGCAAAAGCGAGAAAAGGCAGTTAGGCGAGAGCGTAAGTCTTACGACATATCTCAAAGCGCTTTGTATAACACCTCAACAAAATTGAAGCTCGCATCATTATTCTCCGTTGAAATTGGCGCTCTTAAAGATTGCATTGGTGATTACCGTCAATTTGAATTGATACCAGAACCTGATCCTTTTAAAGCTGGAAAGCCACCCAAATCAAGGTTGGTACAAAAACCAGCGCCTCGACTTCTGGCCATTCATGAACGTATCTTGAAACTCCTTCGCTGTGTTCGTGTGCCTGAATATATGCAATTCGCATTAAAGGGAACGTCTTACAAAAGGAACGCGGAAGAACACCTTCACAAAAAATGCGTCGCGACTTTAGATATACGAAATTTCTTTGGCTCCACATCGAAATCAAAAGTTTTCAATTTGTTCAATAACGATCTCAAGGCGCCAGGAGACGTTGCTAATATGTATGCTGACCTAGTGACAGTCGATAACTGCCTGCCCACTGGAAGCCCGCTCAGTCCGTTGATGTCTTTTTACGCGAATAAAAATCTCTTCGACGACCTAAGCAAGTTGGCTCATGCGCACAATCTAACATTTACATGTTACGTCGATGATCTCACATTTTCCGGAGAAAAAATTAGCGAATCTTTTCTGTGGCAAGTTGAGAGGGCTATAGCCGCATATGGACATATAGTCGCCAGCAATAAAACTAAACTTTTCCAAAATGGTAAACCAGCACACATCACAGGCGTCGTCGTCCACTCGGGAGCTATTCGTGTGCCTAACGCACGGTACAGGAAAATTCGACTAATTAAAGCAGCTATTGCCACCGGCAAAAACAATTACGGTCTAACAAGAAAGGAGCTGGAATACAAACTGGGCGGATTGCTCGGAGAGGCGGCTTACCTTGATCCCAGCAATCTGCCCGCAGCCATTGAATTCAACAAATCATTCAAAAGATCCAGCTCGCCCCTTCCCGAGCACGTGCCGGACAACCCCGCCGCTACTGAAAAGACATTCGATGATGCTTCTGATCTGCCTTGGAATTAGCATAATTGGCGCTCCGATCAATCCTGCCTCCAAAAGCTTTTCAATTTCCTGATTGGCGAAGGGGGCACCCTGCCTCAAGCCGCTGCACGGAAAGTTACCAACGCTTTTCGTAAGATCTTGCGTGCGGCTGAGTAACAATTGCTTCCTGAATTCATAGAATAAGCGCAACGCTTGAAACGAGAGGCAGAGAGCCAGCCACCGGTAGAATCCAGGCTCTCACACCGAAGGATTCAAGCGCAGATGACTACGCATTACCGGCAGCTGACTCA
>NZ_JCBCUW010000096.1:0-6036 GCF_059862525.1 Pseudomonas sp. MF08875 | reverse complement strand
GAGCACGAGGTCAGCAGCCTCGCGTTTGAATTCAGCGGAAAAGGAACGGCGTTGTTTGGTCATCTGGCACCTCGATCTGGCGAGCATTCTCGCCTAAATGGGTGTCCGGTTTCATTAGACCACTACACTAAGCCTCCGAGAGGTTTGCTACGCAATGATTTTAGCACTGACTGGCCGACGCCCATCCCAGATTGCAGCCCTCAAGGTTAAGGATTTACTTTTCCGAGGAGGTCGCTATTTCATTAACTTCCCCAGAGCAAAGCAGAAATATGGGGTTTGGCGTGCCTCCTTTAAAAAGTATCAAATTGTTGAAGATCTGTGGACTTTGCTTCAGGAGCAAGCAGAAAGTTCAAAATCAGCATTTGTTGAGGCGTGCGGCGATAAATTCAATGCTGATTTGATACCCGAGTTGCCGCTCTTCCCAGCTATCAAATATTACGATGGTGGTGTGGAGCTTGGCATTCAACTGTCAGGAGATTATTTGCATGCGCGTGTTGCTGAGCTCTCCTATGTAATGACTAAAGTAAAAGAGAAAGTTGCAGTTATCAGTGAGCGGACTGGAGCGATCACTCATCTGAACCCCTATCGCTTCCGTTATACCTTGGGTACAAACCTGGCTCGAGAGGGCCGAGGCGAATATATTATCGCTGAAGCACTTGATCATTCGGATATCCAGAATGTCGGCGTTTATGTAAAGAACATCCCTGATATCGTGAAACGCATCGATAAAGCGGTAGCCTTACAATTGGCGCCTTTCGCACAAGCTTTTCAAGGAGTGATCGTCAGGGATGAAGCTAAAGCGCGCCGGGGCGAAGATCGCGCCAGCCGTGTATGCAGTGCGGGTGGCAATGTCGGCACCTGCGGCAGCTATGGCTTCTGCGGTGCTCTCGCCCCGATTGCTTGTTACACATGCTCTCACTTCCAGCCGTGGTTGGACGGCCCACATGAGCTTGTTCTGGATGACCTCCTTCGTGAGCGCGACAACGTACGTGATACTACCGGTGACCTGAAAATCGCATCCGTAAATGACCGACTCATCCTTGCAGTCAGTAATGTCGTAACCCGTTGCAATGCAATGAAGAGCGAGTTTGTGAATGCCTAATGTCTTTCTTTTTGTACCCAAAGCCCAAATCACCAGTCGGCAAAATTTGGAAGAGTTCATTCTCATGTGTCGTGACAGGCTCACGGTGTTCGGTGATGACTTGGACTGGTACAGCCACGCGTGGCCAGGTGTCGGCAACTTCACCAAGAAAGGTGCTCCTTCTCGCGGGTTTACTCAAGAACAACTGATGGACGCTGAGATCATTCCTTTCGCTAAAGCATACGTCCGCTACCAACAAGGACATAACCCTAGCAAACTGAAGAATGAGTTCAAGGCTATTCGCTGTATTGAAGCTGCTCTCCTTGAGATCAAAGGTTGCGCGGACATCACCCAGACTGACATTAGCGTGATGAACGAGGCTGCCCAGGTTGCTCGCACCTATGAAGCGTCGTCATATCAAGCAGGGATCAGCCTCGTGAAACTCCTAGAGTTTCTGAATGAAAGCAGGATCATCCCTGCGCCAGTCGATTGGAAGAACCCAATCAAAAAGCCAAAGGAAATTCACGGTACAGATGCTGTGGCCAAAGGGCGACGTCAGGCAAAAATGCCACCTGACTATCTACTCGACTCAATGGCGGAGATCTTCAGCAACGATCTCTTGGACGCACGAGATCGCTTCACCTCATCTATTTTTGCACTGTGTATGTGTGCCCCGTCGAGAGTCACGGAGGTGCAGGATTTACCAGTGAACTGCCTGTACCGAGGACTCGATAATGAAGGAATAATGCGGCTCGGGCTGAGGTTCTACGCAGGTAAAGGTTATGAGTCAGATATCAAATGGATGCCTACGCCGATGGAGCAGGTTGCTGAGGAGGCCGTGCGCCGGCTTGCCGAGATGTCTGAGCCAGGCCGCAAGCTTGCAAAGTGGCTGGAAACCAATCCGAACGAGTTCTACCGTCATGAAGACTGTCCGAATGTTGGTGAAGACCAGCCATTGACGGATGCCCAAGCGTGCATGGCGATAGGGTTTGATCCGGGAGAATCACTAGGCGTTTCCCGCCAAAGACTCAAACTTGGAATGAAATCGTACGAACCATTCTTGGCTTTTTACGCTAAACACGGCCATGTAACTTTACGGTTTCTCAACGGATACATGCATAGCATGTTGCCAAAGGGGTGGCCATGGATGAACAAAGAGCGGCACATCAAATACTCCGATGCGCTTTGCTGTTTCCGTCAAAATGAGTTGCGGATGGATATGCCTCCTCGACCAATCATCGTGTGGGGCCCGGGAAAAAGCACGTTCACGACTGACATCAACTACATCGAGGGTCAGGAGCGAAGCATCTGGGAGCGCAATGGGTACAAGAATCCAGACGGCAGCCCTATTTCGATGTCGTCACACCAGATTCGGCATTTCCTGAATACGATTGCCCAGCGTGGCGAATTAGGCCAATTGGACATTGCGAAATGGTCTGGTCGGGCGAATATTCATCAAAACGCTACTTACAACCACATGACCGACGACGAGCACGTCGAAATGGCAAGGGATGCTGGGATCGGGGTCGCGTTGACCAAGATCCGAGAAAACGTGCCGGTCACACTGGAAGATCTAGATGCCATCGGCGAAGGGATCGCACACATCACGATCTTCGGGTTTTGTGTGAAAGACTTTTCGATGGTGCCGTGCCAGAAGCACCGCGACTGCCTCAACTGCACCGAGCAAGTCTGCGTCAAAGGGGACGATGGCAAGCTCCAACGTCTCAAAATTCACAGAGATTCCATTCGCGTCCAGCTCGCGAAAGCTCAGGCTGCGAACGAGGACGGCATTTACGGCGCTGATCGCTGGAGCCAGCATCAGATCAAAACCTTGGAACGAGCTGACCAACTGATCCAGATCCTTGAATCGAAAGACACTCCAGATGGCACCATCATCCGCTTGAGTAACGACCAGGAATTCAGTCCACTCAAACGCGCCATTGCTGCTCGCTCCACAATGCCGAGCCTGCCTGCGCCGAAGCAAGACGAACCGGATATGGATGAGATCCGCGCTCTGATGGGGATGTAAGCGATGGCCAAGCACCTAAGCGAAAGAGATATCGATCTGGTCGTTGGCTTGATTGACGGATGGGAGGGAAAGCTTAGCTGGGACGCTCTCGGCGATGCTGTTGAGCCTTTAATTGGGACGCGCCCGGCAAGGCAAACGCTTGCCTTGCAGGAGAGAGTCAGGAGCGCCTTCGATCACCAAAAAGCAAGGCTGAAGTCGGGTTTTACAAAGGTGAAGCCGCCGGCAAGCTTGCGGATTGCCGAGCAACGAATTCGCCGGCTAGAAGCCGAAAACTCTCGCCTGGAGCATGAAAACACACGTCTGCTTGAGCGGTTTATGCGCTGGCAGTACAACGCCCATAAATTCAACGTGTCGGCTGATAAACTGGATGCTCCGCTTCCATTTGTTGATCGCGACTCGTCAGAGGCCAAGTCCTAATGGCTAATGGGCAACAGATCGCAGAAGAAAACCTTGCGGCGTTCATGGCATGGTCGACATCCAAGTCTGATGATGACTTTAGAGGGTATGTGCATCGTGGCAAGCTGAAACGTTCCGAAATCGCGACTGAGTGCGGGTTTGGGAAAAGTGCGCTCACGCAGAACCCGGCAATCCGCTCGGCTTTGGAAAACCTCGAAAACGAGCTAAGAGCAGCAGGAATACTGCCTCCCTTGCTCGCGTCATTGCCTGCTGGTCAGCGACTGGAGCCGGCGCTCAGGGATACTGAAGCCAAACAGCGTCGGCAGGACGGTCAGCGTCTCAATTTTCTGGAGCAAGAGAATGCTGCACTCCGTGCAGAGCTTCAGGCCGCGAAGCAGATGCTTGGTCGCCATGCACTGATTACTGAGTTTTTGGAAGAAACAGGACGGATGCCTCGATGAGCACCGCAGCTCCTTCGCTTATCAATGTTAGCGTTCGTATCACAAGCATCCGCTCTGTCAACAGGAAGGGGTGCATAGCATTCGGTCATCGAATGGATGTAGCCCTCGGCATCAATGATCGTTCGAGTCCTGTCGTTATTCGGGTTTCAGACGCTATTGCAAAGCTTTCGGATATCGCAGTAGGGGCGATTTTTGAGGTTTATGGCGAAGCCACCACTGTATTGCGCAGCCATGGCACCTTCGTAGTCAGTGAATTGACCGTGGACGCCCAGGATTTAAGGATTGTTCGCCCTAGTGGTTCCCAAGTCATCCAATGGCTGGCGGACAACGTCAAAGGTGTTGGAGAAGTCAAAGCCACCCGTCTGTGGGACGCTCTGGGGGAACGTTTGTACGACTCCTTGGATCACGCTGACCACGGGGCGGTTGAATTAGTCCTCCCAACCGAAGACGTCCGGAACGGGATGTTTGAGCGGTGGGCTCAGGACGGTGATGCAAAGACGTTACGGTTTGTACAAGACAAGCAGATCCCGCTGGATATCGCTCGCAAAGCGATTCGTTTCCATAAGAAACAAACAATCTGGGCTCTTACCAACGACCCCTATCGACTGCTCAGTTTCGCAGGTACTTGGGACTGCGTTGATCGGGTCGCCAGGAATAGTTTTGGATTACGTCTGGACGACCCGCGACGATTGGCTGCGGCACTGGAGGAGGCTCTGTATCGCGTTTCTGAACAGGGGCATACCTGCAGCACATTGAGTGCTCTTCACGCTTCAGTTGGCCAACTGATCAAACCACATGCTGCACCTACAGCTGCCTTGTCGGAAGCTCTTCTGGCAGGCGCGAAAGTCGGTCAGTTTGTATTCCAAGATTTACCGCTTTTGGGGCCGATGCTTTTTGCGCCGGGCTCGTGGCTCATGGAACGACGTTGTGCCCAGTTCATAAGGGACTTGATCTCCATTCCTCTAATGCAGCCACAGTTATTCAAGGTGGATGTAAGCGATGTCATATCACGCTTCGAGGAAAAAGAGCGTGCCCACCTTGGCCTGCCGGCGTTTGGCTTGAACCAAGCCCAGCGAGATGCCGTTGCCACTTCATTTTCAAATCGATTCAGCGTTATAACTGGAGGTGCTGGCGTCGGGAAAACCACTGTCCTCAAGGCGCTCTACAAGGCGTTGGATACAACCGGGCGGCCACGTTTTCAAATGGCCCTATCTGGCCGAGCCACGGCTCGAATGATTGAAGCTACTGGCGAGGAGGCGCGGACTATCGCTGGCTTTCTGCGCAAAGTAGGCGACAAGGAAATGGGCCTTGCACCAATCATTGTCATTGACGAAGCTTCGATGCTTGACCTCGTGACGTTCTACCGACTGGTTCAAAAGTTGCCATCTGAGTCTCAGATAATCTTGGTGGGTGATCCGTATCAACTGCCGCCAATTGGCGCCGGCCTGATCTTGCATGTGCTGTGCGATATGGCGGCGGTGCCAATCACTGAGCTGGTTGAGGTCAAACGCCAAGCCAAAGACTCATCAATTCCATTAGCGTCCCGGCAGATTCGAGATGGCCAGCCTCCGACATTTAGCTCGAATGAGCGCGATGAGGTCGTGTTCTTGCCTTGCTCTGATGAGCAAATCATTCCAACTGTCCTCAGGCTATATGAGCAAGATTCTGAAAACACCCAAATCCTGTCAGCAACAAGATCGTGCCGATTTACGGGCGTTAATGCTTTAAACCGGATCTGTCACGTCCAGTATGGGGATCACACCAGGCAGTTGTTGGTCGAGAACCAAGAGACAGGTGAGGTTGAAGCGACCGGGCTCTCTGTCGGAGATCTTGTGATGTACACGGCAAATGACTGGGCTCGTAACCTCCAGAATGGGTCTCTTGGCAAGTTAGAGGAGGTTTTTGACAAGCCTCGCTCAGTGGATCTGGGCGATGAAAACAAGGGCGGCGGCAAAAACTGAGTGCAACACCTGACCTTTCCGGTACGGTGTTGCCCCTATGTCTTATTCCGAACTCAGCGTTGAAGAACGCGCCACCATTCAAATCGCTCGTGCCCAAGCGTTCAGCCT
>NZ_JCBCUW010000095.1:0-6084 GCF_059862525.1 Pseudomonas sp. MF08875 | reverse complement strand
CGCTTCATAAACGCTCTGACGCGCTATTGGCGCTGATCGCGGCTATTTGCTTGGGAAACCGCCTCGCCCAGGAACACTGGGCTGAGGCACCCAAGATGCGAAAGTGTTTTTACACACTCTGGGCCAATAGCGGCCTCTGGCGATAGGCACCAATTGGCCCAAACAAGCCATGCATGAATCACTGAAAGCCCCTGCGGCGAGTGTACTATCTCCAGTCAACACGGCAGGGGGTAGATCATGTCCATCCAGCAAGCTTCAGATTGGGAGGCATCGATAGTCTTGGCAATAATTGACGAGCTGGATCAGCTTAAGCATCTAGTCGAGGACAAGAGCGGCTCGACGGAGAAAGGTGACATCCATGCGCAACTCCACCGGCTATACGGCCTTACGGATCTCGCGCACAACGAGCAAATCCCTTTCGCCGAGCTGACCAGGCTTCAGATCCGAGAGTTGAATGAGTTGGCGATGGGGATGATTCGAAAAACGATCGACTTCACCCCACCAAGTGATGAGCGTGCACAGAGCCTGGCGCGCGAAGCCGCAAAGGGACTTTTCGATGCGATTGCGCTCAATCTCCCCCACTTAGCCCAAGCTGAGACAAGCAAATATGCGATCGCCCTGTCCATGAACGCTTTCGACTCGCTGCGAAAGCACATGGGGAACCATCCCGATTTCGAGATGATGGAGCGGTTGGTGCTGGTACAGGACTACCGAGTAATGAAGTTGGCAGGGGGCAATCGCTAAAGAGCGACCGCGCTCACGGCCGCGACCAGCGCAATCGTGCTATTGCCTTGAATTGAGCTATCCCGACCGATCCTCTCTCGTTTCGTGCTTTCGAACCAGGCCTTGTGACCAGTATTTCCACAGCAGAGCGTTCGGCCTCATAAATGACAAACGCGTTAAAGTCTGAATCTAAAAGAACCAACTGAACAACATCGAACGGCTGTCTAAGGTCGATGGCGCCTACCCGGCCAGTGATTTTCTTCGGATTGGCAATCACGCGCCCTTTGATCTGCACTCGGACAGCGATCCCATCTCTCGTCTCTGTGGCGTCATAACCAGCTGTTCGTGCTGCATGTAGATCCAGACCAAGGATCGCAGCAGCCTCACATTCGGCAATCTCGCCAGTGATGCCTAGCGGCTTTCCAGTCAGTTGCCGATATTGGACAGCTAGTCGTTTTGCCTGCTCCACGAGTTCGGATACCTGCGCACGCTCGGAGCTGGGTGGCTCCGTTGAGCCGGGATTGGTCGTAGTGAGCTGCTCCATTTTTTTCACGAAACCACTATATGTTGTGTTTAAACGTTTTCACTCATCTTGGACGTATGGAATTGCTCAGACTGCTGAGCCCTACAGTAGCCTCCTCGGCGAATCTCGACACCAGAGACTCAACGATTTCGAGCGTACCTGCTGGCGCTAAAGGCCCAACCAAAATTTGCGCAGACCTCAGAGCATCGGGATCAAGCCTGATGTCGATGTGAGTACGCCCAGGGATATCTCTCAGAAGGTTGACGCCAGTGCGATTCCATTCTGTCCTCGACTGAATATAGGAGGCTGGGTCTCCTTGATAAGGCGTTTCCGGGCCGGGCGCCGCCGCGATCACAAATCGATACTCCTCTTGGAATGCCCAGGAATTTGGCTTGAAGTGAGCTATCTCAGTCAGATCACCGAAAAACGTTATGTGATCGTGGGCTAGTGCTGAGTAGAGGGGCTCTATAGCTGTTTCCACATCTGGAACGTAGCGCACTCTTCGTCCAAAAGTCGCCCTCATCTCTGGGTAAGGTGTGAGGGTAATGTTTGGAGAAAGCATCTCCTCCACACTGAAGGGTGCCTGCAGGTCAATGAATTGAAATTGTTCGTGCCACCGAATGTCGATCGGATGCCAGATAAATGGATCTGGCCGAAGGGAGATTCGAACACCCTTCATCGCGTCGCCGTACATCGCCCATTGTGGAATGCTCTCCTGCTGTGATGCTGACCAACAGCTTGCGAAGGTTCTGGCTCCCAACGGGAAGTGCCCTATAGAACGGCCTTCCGTGACATCATCAAATTGATCCAACCTGGTGAACCTGAGAGTTTGGTACCGCAGGATTAGAGCCAAGGTATTCACGGTCGTGTAGTGATGGATCATGGCAACTCTTCCAGGGCAGGTGGACTGATCAATTTTACGATACAAGCATATGACGCAGTGAATCGGTCCTGATTGGGTGGATGCACTTAACCCTCATGAAAGCCTGCAAAACAGTCCGCGTCTGGCCGGGAAGCACCTGTCGCAATAGGCTTGAGTCGGTCAGAAGTGTTCGCTTGTGCCCTGCGCTAAGCACCACCAGGGGGCCGAGGTGACTGGTGAAATCTCGCTGCCTCTGCAATCGTTGAGATCCACATCAATCAGGAAGGGACGGAATGCAGAATAGATCTGAGGAAAGAGTCGTCTCACCATCACAGTTTATGCGCCAAATTCGGCCGGAGCTTTATTCGGACTCAACTTCGCTCGTTAAACACCAGCTCAAGAGCGAGGTCCTATCTCACCATCTGGACACAATTACTGAGCGCAACCAGACACATGACTTTGAGCTGTTCTGCCGCAAGCTGTGTGAGCGAACAATTTGTCCGAACTTGAGGCCTTCGACCGGCCCCGAGGGTGGGGGAGATAGCAAAGCTGACACTGAGACTACGCCGGTTTCCGATGAGGTCAGCAAGCTCACCTATGTCGGCTTGGCAAATGCCGGCAGCGAACGATGGGCTTTCGCGTTCAGTGCAAAAAAAACGTGGGCAGACAAGGTGCGATCAGACGTGGCTGGAATCATGGCCACGAATCGGGGTTACAAAAGAGTTTTCTTCATCACGTCGAGATCTGCACGTGCAAAAGATCGAGCACGCCTAGAAGACGAGCTTACCAGCCAGTACGGCGTTCAAGTCACAATTCATGATCGCACCTGGATCATTGATGAGGTCATCGAGAAGAACCGCCGAGATCTGGCATACAACTATCTGGGGCTTGGTGATGCGAGTAGCGACGCGGAACTGGGCCCATCTGACTATTCCCGAAGGCAGCAGCTGGCGGATATCGAGAAAGAGCTGACGGACCCCGCTGCATTTCCCGGGCTGGAAATGCAGCGGGCAGCTGAGGCTCTCGTCGCGGCCAAGCTGGCAAGATCTTTGGAGTTACCACGGATTGACGTTGACGGCAGACTACTTCGGGCAGTGCGCCTAGCTGACGACGGTGGAACACACCGACAGCGGCTTACGGCTCGCTACGAGACTCTCTGGACAGCATTTTGGTGGTTTGACGACATCAAGGCGGTTGCCAATGGGTATAAAGACTTTGAAGCTCTAGTGATTTGCGACGAGCACGCTAAGAACTTAGAACTGCTGTGCAACCTTGCCCAGCTGCTTTTCAATGCGGTCATGCATGGACACCTCTCGGCGGAGCAAGCTGAACTGCACTCGCGCATCAGTCGGCTTTCCTCAAGGCTAGAGGAGCTGTCGAGTGACACCAACCGCCCGAACAATGCGTTGGAAGCAAAGACTTCGCTTCTCACGATTCAGCTCAACCAAGCCCTATTGACCAGCGAGTCAGAGAGACTGGCAGCGCTTTGGCCTCAGTTCGGAGAGGTTCTCTCTAAGGCCGATGGCCTCGGAGAGTTCGACGCCAACCGGCTTACAAAGCTGATTGAGGTATTTGGCCAGGTAGCCGGCAAGGACCGAGGATACCGAGACCTGGTAGATCAAGCTTCAGAGTTTGTCGCCAGACGTACAGGAGATAGCCAAGGTGCCTTAGTTCTGCTCAGGCGTGCCGATCAGCTCGACTTCGACGAAAACATGGAGATGATCCGGCTTCTTGGAAAATCTACACGACTGCTTAGTAAGAAAGAGCATTCCGAAGACCTGGTCCACGCACAGACTCTGCTCGCAGTCGCTTACAGAAGTGCCGGCTTGCTTTGGGCGGCGCGGGCAAGTTGCACGTCAGCAGCAGTGACCTTGTTCATAGAGGCCGACGAAGGCGGTGAACTACCGTCAATCATATTTCCTACGCTTATGACTGCAGCATGGCAGGCCGTCGAACTGAAGCACTTTCCTGAGACTTTGGAAATTATTCAGATGGCTCGCGGCTGTCTAAATTCTTTGCCTTTCAACGACGAGTCGGAACAGCGTGCCACTGAGCAGCTGAAGGACTTTGACATGGTACTTGCCTGTCAATTGGCAAATTTATCTGCCGACGAAACAAAGAATCTGGTGATGATCCCAGACATATTGGCCCGGCTGGGCTTACTCCATAGCCGGGCCACGCTACTTTACATTTTGGGTTACGAGGATCTGCTACGAGAAGAAGGATGGATTCCGACAAGTGAATCGGCTCAGGATGTCTCTAGCCTCTTCAACCGATTAGCGGGCCAGCCTGCCGGCGATGCGCGCTGGAGACCTGTCATCTTCAACGGCCAATCCAGCCAAGTGTTCGCCACCTCGGTTCTTGGGGTGCAGGTGAGCGTGACACACGAGCCGACCGACACCAGCATCACCGTGGCGGAGGCTATTGTCGGGACGGTGGAGGCATTCTTCGCCACGACTTTCGAGTGGGACGTCTTCGCACATGCCGAGCGTTTCGATGTATTTGTCGTTGAGGCGAATGTTACTCGCTTTGAGGTCACGACAGATTTCGACCATATGAGAACGACGGTGCGCTGGCCCAATGGAGTGTTTCCTGGCTCCACGTCGGTATACGGTGACTTTCTGAATATGCTGCTGGAGGCAGCGGGCGCTATCTTCGTCGCTACCTGCCGGGCGAAGAATCTCAAACAGGTAGTTGCTCGGTTATTTGAGACTGACGCTGCTATGGACCGGGCGGCAATGATCGGCTCCTTATGCTTAAGCCGTGAACGAATTTTCGGAGGCGTGTCACGCTTAGACTCTTGGGATAAGTACTCGCCACAGCAGTTCGATGCGAGGTCAGACAGACCTTTGGTTGAGCGCGAACTGCCCCCAAGCGTGACGCCCACTCACTCCCCAAACAACCCTTACGACAAGTCGGATATCCCAAAGATGACCGATCACCGTGACGTAAAGGTGCACTCCGTAATCGATGTCCACCTATGGGATCGTGCTGGCTGGACAGGAGCAGCTTACGGTGTCGTTGCACCAGATGCACCGCCGTTCCTAGCGCTGATGTTCAAAAGCCGGGAAGCTGCAGTAAAGATCTTTGAGCGGTGGCAGGAGCGGTTTGGGAAAGAAGATAAGGAAGAAGAAATTTACATCAGCATTATTCGACGGTTCTCCGCTGAACATCCGAGTCATTATGGAATGGTTGTGACCTCGCAAATTCCGACGAATCCAGAAGACTCACGGAAAGCCATGCTGACAACTCGATCTCTCACCATGGAGCCTACCAGCGACGTCAATCTCACAGGATTCCTGGAACGGTATAGCAAGGTAGGTGCATATCTCCTGATCCCGATGGTGCTAGAACCTGGGCAGCGACCACAATTCATCGAAGGGCTCCAAATTCTGAAGCGGTATCTAAACGTGAAGTCGGCTGCTGATGTCGGCCCTGATGACGTAGAGGATGTTTTCCTCACACTCCGTGGCCTTCGGCCCCACTGATACTTCCCAGCGGCTAATACAGTCCTTCGGATGTGGATGGGCGGACGACCACTCACGCAGACGTTGTTCGAACGGCTGGAGCGGCTGCAACATCTGCCACTTGATCTGCCCGCCCAGTTGCTCTTGCGCGTAGATCGGTTCAGTGGCGATCACTTCCCCCTTGATTTTCTTCCGCGAGAACAGGATGCGCCGGGACACGTATCGTTCGTGCAGCAACTGCCCATGACCTAAAACTTGCTCAAGAGCTCTTAGCCCATAGCGAGGTCTGGGTAGCAGCCCGCGGCATTAAATACCAGACACCACAAGGCTGAGTGAATGCCCGCTCCTGGCCGACTTCTGCCTTTCATGACGGGCAGCGGTCGGCCCAGAGTGTGTAAAAACACTTTCGCATCTTGGGTGCCTCAGCCCAGTGTTCCTGGGCGAGGCGGTTTCCCAAGCAAATAGCCGCGATCAGCGCCAATAGCGCGTCAGAGCGTTTATGAAGCGCT
>NZ_JCBCUW010000094.1:0-6102 GCF_059862525.1 Pseudomonas sp. MF08875 | reverse complement strand
TGGCTGAAACCTTGGGCAAGGCCGAGTTGAAGGGTCGCACGTTCGGGGATACTGAGTTCGTGATAGGACATAGTGGCAGCACCGTACCGGAAAGGTCAGGTGTTGCACTCAGTTTTTGCGGCCGCCGTGGATAATCTTACTCACTCGGGGGCGAGCAAACTGCATGACCATATGTAGAATATGTCTATCTTCAGAAACAGTGTCTGCCGCCATTGAGATCAGCGACTTCCCCTCATACAAGTGTTTCGCGCTGAACGTCTGAGATGCAGAGCAAGGACTCAAAAAGGACACATGCGCAGATACCAGTGCGGGCAGCTGCGCTGGAGCCTCTAACATCGCTATGTGCAATGAAAGCGCGGCGGACAAGCCACCATAAACCGTTCGTCCTTGAAGCCAGTCTGATGGGGGAGGAAACGGTTCGGTTGCTTTAAACTGCTGAAAAATCTGGGTTAACGAACTCATTGCATTCCCCGATCAGATATATTGGGAATTTGAAGGATTGACCTTCAAAATTTACAAAGACCATCAAGCCTAAAGCGTTAAGCTTATTAGGACTCTGAGAGATTGCTGTGGCTATGTGACCGGTTGATTACACGAGCAAACAAGAGTGCAGTTGGACGACAGGCGGTATTTACTGCGGTATGTTAGGCTTACCATCGGCGTGCAATCCACGGCGACGGAAGCTGGCCATTATGATGATCGCGATCGGATTTCAGAAAAGTACAAAAACTACCTGGCACACCTCACCGAACATAAAAGTTATCTAATTTTTTTACAATCGGCGCTGACCCAGTTCAGGCCAGCACCATACTATCTATACAATCCCCTTATTACGAGCTCCCTCGCCCCCTCACTTAATCACGACAGGGTTCACCGGAGCCCCGCTTCCGTCTACAACTTTTAAAAGTGCTGCTGTATACAAAAACGTCCATTGCACATCACGCGCATAATCTCCAGCGAATGCATCCAGCGCGATGATCTCGCTGAATGTCACGCCTAGGTTTCGCATAAGTGCATTATGCAGAGGTAATTGGACGCCGCTCACCGGATCGACAGTAACTTCGCTGGCTATTGTATCGGTTACAAGGTTAGGAATTTCCATTTCATGAAACCAATGGACCAGCTCTGGGCTGAAGCTGAGGCCAGGTTCTAAAAAATCTTCATAAAACTCTTCCGCTGAAACTTTATAAAACCTACCAATCCATCCAGTCCGGATAAGAAAAATATCGTGCTTCTGGATCTCAACCCCCTGAGCCTTGGCGGCAGCTATGAGATCAATATGGTTGAATATTTCACCTCGGTCCATATTCCTTGACGCGGAGTCTGCCCATATCGATCAAAATACCACGGCCAACATCAACTGCCGAGCGAGCGGAAATTGTTCGAACAGTTCTCCGTTTGCCGAGCTGTGGTGCGTGAAGCGCTGTCGCAACTCAAATTTGAAGACCTGATTACAATGCAACGGGGCAAAGGTGCCTTTGTCGCCAAGCGTGGAGAGCGGCACGCTTTTAGGCTGAGCGAGGTCTCGTTGGGCGAAGAAAACTCGCTCCTGCACATCTTGGAGTTTTTGATCACCCATCGACGTAGCCGCCACTCGTCTAGCGGCAACACGTCACACCGTCGAGGACCTCAAAGGATTCGCCAAGCCCTGATTGGGATGGAATATGCGATTGTCAATGATCGCCTGGGCGACGAGTAGGACTATGCGTGTCACCAGGCCATCTTTGCAGCGCCCCCCCACTTTAAAGCGCTGAATGAGTATCTGGATCATAGTGTCCGTCGTCTTATACGCGAGGCACGAAGCAACAATGCCACAAACTACCATGAGCTTGTCGAGGACGTACAAAACGAACGCCATGCAATTTTTTGGCGATTCAAGCTCGATACTCAGCGAAGGTAGGCGAGCCGGCAGAGCGGCATCTGCGTAATGCAGGTAAACGAATGAACATGTACATCGAAGAATGGCACTTGAGTCTTCTGTTCACCCCATCCTCTATCGGGCGGCTTGACACCCGAGCGCAAGACGAAGGCCAGCGCTTATAATCGAAGCAGATATACACACTGGAGCGCAACGAACGCCAACTAGGCGGCGCAAGCAGCTGATCAATACCACACCATACAGCCTCTCTCGCGCCCGTTACCTCATACCTCCGATAGAGGGCCGGGCATTTATTGCAAGGGTCTGCCCAACGGAGACAAAAACTGCGTTGCTTCTACGGAAAATCTAGCAGCAAGTGTCAACGCGTGTGAACTTCGACTGTAATTGCCGAAAAACTCTTTTATTCCACCTGAGTCTGCCCACAGCAGCATCGCCTTCTGCTGGCCGGTCACCCCATCCACTGCTTCCAACTCAACAGCTAAAGCGCCGTTGAGTAATGGACCAATAGCGAGGGAGGTGAGCGTGTTCAGCACCGGAGAGGCTTCCGTGATACGCGTAATGCGTACTTTGACATGTAGGATAGGTTCAGTAACCCCCTCCCCGCCTGACAGGTAGAACTGTTTCTGCATTTCACTATTGAGCTTGTCCTGCAACACACCGAGAACTTCTGCGCCTACGTCAGGGGAAATTTCTTCTGATACGGCTGGAGAAATCAGAACCGGCTCAATTATCGCAAACCTATATCGGCCAAAGTCCCCAGGTTGGGGAGGGATCGACATGACATTTTCCCCGCTTGACACCAACCCCTGATAGGACTGCGCCTGATCAGACCTAACTGGGGTATGCGATGCACACCCACTTATGCTGCCAATGACGACCGCTAACACAACACTAAACCGCAACTGACAGGCTGCCATCGAAGGGCGGCTTGGCGGCACAAAAATTGTCCTATTAAAAAACTTCATTCCAGACACCAGCATAATCTTCGCTTCCTTTTGCACGCATGGGAGTGCCCATGCTAGGGCTAACTTTGATTAGTCAATAACGTCAGTGACGGCCTTTCATGATGAAGTCAACTATATTAAACTCAGAAATTTTCTGAGCAGTTGAACATAGAAGAGTCATCCGACAAGAATAGTTAAATCAAGTGGACGATGACGCGGAAGAACATCAGATCAAATTACGCCCTTACTTTCCAATATCAAAAAGAAAACTCAAAAATGATTGCCGCCGATGCCTATCGCTAAAAAGCGTGACTATAAAAAAGTGAAAATGATTCAATTCCGTCATTCGGCTCTTTGATACCTGCGTTTGAGTAATGAATAACCCGGGCACCCACTCGCTGTGTGTCCCCTATCTTCAATCCTGCGCCTAACCGGTCCTCGAAATTGAAAGCGGATCCAAGCTCTCTGTCACCGGCACTGCCGCCGGAAAAAACCGCAACTCCCACGCCCAACTCTATGAAGGGCTTAACATATGAAGCGCCAAACTCGTAGACAAAAACGGGAGCAAAAGAGAGCGAATGTCGCGCGCCGGCTTTTTTGCCAGACTCCCAATAGGTATACCCGTAGTCCCAATACCCCGTCAGCTTACCCGTCGAGCTTTGGAACCACGACTTATCCCAAGCCATCCCCACGCCTGCTCGAGCGGTTAGGCCACCCTGACTGGTCGATCCAATGGCAGAAGAAAACTCAATCGCTTGAGCGCCAAAAGATAAGGGTAAGAGTGCAAGAGCACCCAAGATGATTTTTTTCATATAAATACCTGCTCGTAATCAACATTATGAGTGAGCGTTGCGAAAGGCCCAACTGTTAGAAAATAGGAATGACTCTAACAAGCGGCCTTAGGGGAGCAATCCCGCTCCATGACACTCCCCACGAGATGAACTAACAGCTTTTGCAGATCAATCAGCTGGCGTGCTGCGCTCCGAGTTCGATTAACAACACTCCGCCGACGATGAAGATAATCCCTAACCCCATTAGCTTCGTCAGTGGATCCTTGAAAAGTAGCTTTGCAACAATTGCCGTCAGCGCCACGCCGCTTGCAGACCAGACTCCGTAGGCCACCCCAATACTCACCCCCTCAGCGAGGGTTAAGCTCAGCAACGAAAAGGCAATCAGATAGGATGCCGCGACGGGCAAAATCCAGATTTTGCGGCGAAAACCATCCGAAGCACGCATGGACAGTGTTCCGCAGACTTCAAACAAAATCGCGCCGATCAAATAGACCCAACTCATCGTGTCTGCTCCATTTTCCCATGCGCCGCACCTGCGCCTATTTCGACCAACCATACGCCCGCAATGATGCAAGCGATCCCCAGGCCCATGATCCAACTCAGGGAATCATCGAAAATAACGTGTGCCATTACCGCTGTAAGCGCAACGCCACAAGCCGCCCAAATGCCGTAGGCCACTCCAATAGCCATGCCCTTACGTAGAACCATCGATAGCGATACGAAGGCGCCCACGTACCCGCAGACGACGACAACGAACCATTGAGGGTTATCCATAGCGGCTCGAAGTGAGAGCGTCGCCACGACTTCGAGCCCTATGGCTGCGAAAAGCCAAATCCACTTTTTCATTAGGTTTCCTCTTAAGTGCCTAAGTATTAGTCTGCCCCAGCCAGAGCTGCTAGAGAGGCATTGATTTGACAACCAGCATTCGAGTCCGCCATCCAATGCGTCGCCGTACCCACGATACGACTGCCGAGTTCTTTAACTATTCGTTGGTGAGCCAGCACTAAGGCCTCTATTCCAGTACCGGCGCCCCGACGAATCACCGAGCCGCAGGTCAGGCTTCGATGAGCACCATCAATGCCAGTGCGTCTTAGGCTCCAGGCGGCCTCAACCAATGAGTAACGACCCGGGACCGACTCAAAACGGCGTACGTCAACCTGGAGAGAAACATGGGGCAAGCCAGGCTCGCGCGCAAGCCCTGCCCCGTCGACGCGGCCCATTTGCAGCCTTAACTCATGACTTAACGCCACTCTCACCTCATCTGCCAAGGGCGCGGCCCAGTGCTCCGTTTCAAGTATCCGCATACTGCTCTCACCTTGACGAACAACGATCTGAGGCTGATCAACCTGAACGGGTACATTGACCGTCGTAAGTGAATATTGAAATGGCACGGCGGCGTTGGCGTTGGCGGAATCTGTAGCAGGAAGCAAGGTGTAATAGCGAGTGGGCGCAGAACTGCAAGCGGCCAATACCAGAAACGCCGCGAACCAACAGAAACGTATGTTCACTTGGAAGACTCCGCCGGTTGAGCTGATGAGGCAGACGTACTCGAACGAAAGCTATCGGGTTCGCCTTCCTTTACTCTGCCGCGAATCAGCGCTTCGGGGTGTCGGCTCAAAAGATCACTGAGTACGCGCACTGATCGAGCGGAACGCTGGACTTCATCCATGACTTGGCCAAATTGCTGGCGCTGTGGTGAGTCTTCAGCAAAACTTTCATTGACTACCGACAGTGTCTTTTGAGTCTGCCCCAAAGCATCCCGCATTTGCGGAAGGACTTGCCCGTTAACTTGCTGCAACGTCTTACGCATTTCGACCAAGTTGGCATTGAGGTTATCCGCAATACGTTCGACCGGAATTTTGCTCAATTTTTCCACAATCCGCTGCACCTGATCCTGCAACTTGTCTAAACTCCCGGGGATCGTAGGCATTTCCATAGGTCTGGCCGCAAGGTTAAAAGGTACAGGTTGGGCATGAGGGACGAAATCAAAAGAGACATAAAGCTGCCCCGTCAGCAAGTTTGCCGTTTTGACCTGAGCGCGCAGCCCCTCTTTGACAAAGATCGATATCAGCTGGGCTGATTTTTTACCATCTTCATCATGACCAGCATCATAGGCTGTCAGTATTTGTTCATAGGCCTGGCCCAAGCGCTGGGGATAAATGACCGCACCGACCACGACTGCAAAGTTATTAGTCGAACGGTTGAAGTCCAAATCGGTTGACACCACCTTGCCGATATTTACCCCTAGAAACTCCACCGGGGCATTGATCGCCAAGCCGCGCATTGACTGATCAAAATGCATACGAATGAAAAACGGTTCACCATCAGGCGGTGCCAAAGCTGTCGCCTGATCTTTAAAGAGTCCTGAATTCATAGAATAAGCGCAACGCTTGAAACGAGAGGCAGAGAGCCAGCCACCGGTAGAATCCAGGCTCTCACACCGAAGGATTCAAGCGCAGATGACTACGCATTACCGGCAGCTGACTCA
>NZ_JCBCUW010000093.1:0-6611 GCF_059862525.1 Pseudomonas sp. MF08875 | reverse complement strand
GACCGTCGAAGCCGTCAATCGGACAGTAGCGAGGATCAATCTACGCCCGCGCAAGCGCTTGGGCTGGAAGACGCCGTACGAAGTGCATACAGGGGTGAGCGTTGCACTTATGTGTTGAATTCAGGGTCGACGCCATGCAAATGGTCCGCGAATGTATGCCAGACCTCATCATTCTCGACATCAGCATTCCCAAACTCGACGGCCTGGAAGTCCTATCGCGTTTCAACGCCATGAGCACGCCCCTGCGCACACTCGTACTGACTGCGCAATCGCCGACTCTCTTCGCCATACGGTGCATGCAGTCCGGTGCTTCCGGCTATGTCTGTAAGCAGGAGGACCTCAGTGAGCTGCTCAGCGCCATCAAGGCCGTACTTTCAGGCTACAACTACTTCCCCAGCCAGGCATTGAACCCGGCGCGCCGGGATGAAGAAGTAAGCCTGGAGCTGGATCTATTCAAATCGGTGAATGACCGGGAATTGATGGTGCTCCAACTCTTTGCCCAAGGCCGCACTAACAAGGAAATCGCCAAGGGCATGTTTTTAAGCAACAAAACCGTCAGCACCTATAAGAAAAGACTTATGCAAAAACTTAAGGCCAAGTCCTTGGTAGAACTTATCGAGATGGCAAAACGCAACGCATTAGTGTGAGAAATAGGATGCCCAGGCAGTTAAAGGACTACTTAATATTACTGAGCACGGGTTTATGCCTGAGCACTTTCGCGGTCGCCGAGAACAACGATGTGCAGTCCTATTCACTGCTCAGTCGCGCCAGCAAAGGCCTCACCCAAGTTCATCTGGATAAAGCGCAATTGCAATGGATTGGCAACAAGCGCGAGCTGGTCCTGGGCACTTCTGCTCCCGATTATCCCCCCTTCGACCTGACCCTCAGCGGACACGACTATGAAGGGTTCACCGCAGACTATGCCGGCATTCTCGCGGCCACCCTGGCCTTGCCCGTGCGGGTGCAGCGCTATGGTTCCCGGGAGGCGGCCATCGCCGCGCTAGAACAGGGCCGCGTGGATATGCTGGGTACCGCGAACGGCTTCGAAGCCAGCAATCCGAACCTGGCGCTTTCGATTCCCTACGCGGTGGACCAGCCAGTGCTGGTCACCCGCGAGCGGGAAAACCGATCGCTGAGCGACGGCCTGGCGGACATGCGCTTGAGCATGGTCTACCACTACTTGCCGCTCGAGGACGTCAAGGCGCTGTACCCCAAGGCCACCATCACCGCCTACCCTTCCTACCAGAACGCCATCAATGCCGTGGCTTTCGACCAGGCCGACGTATTTCTGGGCGATACCATTTCGACCCACTACATGATTAACAAGGGCTATCTCAAGAACATCCAGATGGCCAACTTCGGCAAACATGAAGCCAATGGCTTCAGTTTTGCCGTGCGTAGAAGCGATCAACCCTTGCTGGACCTCATCAATGCCACGCTCAAGGCCATCCCCATGGCCGAGCGCGATAGCATCGCCCAGCGCTGGAGTGCCGGCAGCGACATTCTGCTCACCGACCAGAAGCTGCAACTTACCGCGCGCGAGGAGCGCTGGTTGAAACAGCACCCCACCGTGCGAGTGGTGGTCAACGAAACTTTTGCCCCACTGACTTTTTTCGATTCTCAGAACAACTTCCGCGGTATCACCGCCGACCTGCTGGAACTCATCCGTCTGCGCACCGGCCTGCGCTTCGAGATCCAGCGCAGCCGTGGCGTCGATGAGATGACCCGCCAGGTCGAACAGGGCAACGCCGAGATCATCGCCGCCATGCTGCCCAGCGATGAGCGCGAGGACCGCCTCACCTTCAGCCGCCCTTACCTGGAGAACTCCTTCGTACTGCTCACCCGCAAGGACGCCCCGGTGATGGGCAGCCTCGAGCAACTCGCCGGCAAACGTCTGGCAATCACCCAGGGCAACCCCTTAATGGAGTACCTACGCACCGAGTACCCAGAGGTACGCCTGGTCGAAACCGACGACACCTTCCGTGCCGCCGAACTGCTGGCTCAGGGCCAGGTCGAGGGTGCCGTCAACTCGCTGGTAGTCGCCAACTACTTCATCTCGTCCCGCGTATTTCAAGATCAATTGCAGATCAGCGCCACCATCGGTACACAGCCGGCGGCCTTTACCCTGGCCACCGCCCGAGGCGCGGTGGAACTGAGCGCCATCCTCGACAAGGCCTTGCTCAGCATCGCGCCGGATGACCACGGTAGGCTATTTTCTAATAAAATGAGCTAGAACCTACCCGGAGCCGATTCAATGCCCAAGGCATACGCATACGTCAGATGGTCTACCACCTCGCAAGGCGAAGAAGGCCGAGACAGCCACGACCGTCAGACCACCCCACTCCAAGCATTTACAGAGGTCACAGGCGTTCCCGTGGTCGAAACCGTTATCGACAAGGGGATCAGTGCATTCCGTGGTGCAAACGCCCGGATCGGCCAGTTAAAAGGGTTGTTGGACAGGATAGAGAGTGGCGAAATTGAGCATGGCGACTACATAATTGTCGAATCAATCGACCGCCTAACCCGCCAGAAACTCACCGACTCCGTTGATCTTATCCAGTCAATCCTCAAAAAAGGCGTGCGACTACACACCGTTTTCGACAATAAGACATATTCCTACGACGATCCAAGCCGTGACCTCGAAACCTTGATCCTAGTGGGTGTAATCGCAAAGCGGGCACACGAAGAAAGCGACACCAAGAGTAAACGCCTTAAATCCGTATGGGTAAAGAAGAGAGACACAGCAGAAACCAACGTTATAGGTAAACGATGCCCCTACGGCTTTCGTTTCGATGAACAAAGCCAATCCTTTGTCATCGTAGAAGAAGAAGCCCAAGAAATTCGCCAGATTTTCGACCTACTCAAACACGTTGGAGTATTGGAGAGCGTTAAGCAGGTAAATAAAAATTCAAAACGGCGTTGGACGAGAACATCAGTTCTACATCTTATAAACAGTAAAAGCCCAATTGGCGTGCTACGTTTGCAACGACGAAACGAGAACGGCACCAAAGCGTTTGATCGTTATATCCCCGATTATTTCCCAAAAATCATTGATGAAATAGAGTTCAGTGCAGCCGTTGCAGCAATGAAAACCCGATTAACCGGGCGAAAATTTGGACGTAGGACACCCCACCACTACAATATTTTCCGGCACTGCATCCAATGTGAAGAACATAAATGCGGAATGATTTTCAACCTACAAATATTAGGAACCGAAAAAAAACGCTACGCCTACCTTGTTTGCTCTAACAGAGCCGAACGAGTATGCGAATGTAGTAACAGAATTAGATTTGAGCTTGTTTTCGGCACATTCCTCGCTTTCGTTAGGCAGTTATCGGAAAATCGTTACATTGACGAGCGGACAGACAAAAAGCGAAAAGACTTCACTTGGTTCAGCCAAGAAAAATACAAGCAAATGGACACCGTAAACGACGCATTCAGCCGTTTCTTTTCCGTTAGTAATACTTCGGCACCAAAAGAAGAAATACGGGCCAAGAAAGCCAAGCTAACAACCGAAAAAGCCACATTGGAGATGTTAGACGCTTCGCTCGCTCAGTTTGACGGAATAATTCCAAATACATTTATCAGGCGTGTGGCCGATAGCGAGGCACGTATCACAGCATTGGAAAGCGAGATCCAAAAACTTGAAGGTACATTAGCAATCGAAGCGGAAACGCTCGAAATCACCACCTACGAAGACATAATAGCCCTATACGAAACAGAAGAAGGCCGATTGAAGCTCAATACATTTTTCATCACACGAGGAATCACCTTCGACGTTAAAATTGACAAAGAAACAAATCTCGTCGGCATGGACATTCGTATAAAAGGTGAAAAAGACTTTAATCTTTATATCCATCAATTTTTCAAGCAAAAAGCTCCACTAACGCCATTTGGAATACCAGACCTTTCCCACATCATAAAATAAACATAAGCCCCTCTAAAATACGGCATCTTGGAGGGGTTACACATTAACAAGCCAAGGCGTTACACGTTAAAAACAGAACGATAATCAAAGGCTCCTAAGCTCTTACCCACCAGAAGAGCTTTTGACCTTCACCAAAAGAACACTTTTTAAAAAATTATCTCGCATAATACACGCTCCTGCATACACCTCACGTACACACACGCACCCATGCACGTCTTTAGTTATCTATATATAGATGTCATATATATTAGATAACAATAATAAAGATTACTATACCGCACGCACACAACCAACCAACCAACCAACCAACCAACCAACACCCCCATACAAAACCACCTACACTATCATGCTTGATATACATTTTTTATGTGGTTAAATATATGTATATGGCTCAAGTTATCAAAGAAGCCCCTCAAAGCATACCTGCTATGTTAACCATCCCACTTTTGCTACGCAAAAGATGTGACGGTTAACGCAGGTGCCTAGTCGGCAGGACAGAAACAAAAGCTAAGAGCAAAAACAAACCCACCACTGAGGATAAAATGAATGACACCAATTTGCAGACAATCACACTGACCAAAAGAGACAGAAACTATTCCAACCTCAAGGGGCTGGACAGTTCGCTGAAACACTCGCTTAGACTGGACCAAAACGAGTATGACGACTTCGAATTCAACCCTAATCCAGACCACCCAAATATCGCCATTGTAGGTGGCGTTGAACAGGTATTAACAAGGGAACTGGCAGAGCAATTGCTGGCCGACTTCAACGACCAACTACAAACCAAACTCAAAGCAACAGAAGCGACTGACGAGATAGCAGCAGAAAAAGAAAAGCTCCGAAAACTAAAATCGAAGCTGGTCAAATTTATCAACGCAACCGAACAGACTGAGATAAAAGAATACGTCACATCGGTAATGGAAGGAGAAAGGCCGTTAGTAGTCCAAGACTACGCCGCCCTACTCAATCAGCACAAAATCAGCCGTATATCCCAGCGAATCGACCTCTTAGAGAACTACACCACCAAGAAGCAAGAGATCGAGCAGAACGCACCAGATCGAGCCGTATCAAGGACGGTCAACAGGGTTAAAGAAATCATCCTTGTGATACCCGAACCTAATAAATTGGCAATCACAAAGGGGTACACAGACCTTTTGCAGAAAGCCATGCACCAGTTTTATCAAAAACACTTCCCTAACAACAAGATGCTTTTCTCATTCAGTCATCTGGACGAAACAACAAACCACGTTCATGCGTTTCTTGACCTTCAAAATGAGAAGACGGGGAAGTATGATTTTTCAGCTCAAGAATTTGAATTCGCATCACAATACTACGCGAGAAATAAAGCTCACCTTGACAAAATATCCGAGCCGCCAACATTGGAAGACTTCAAACTTCCCAACCGTAGCGAAGAAAAGCAAAACCATAGGTTTATCCGAGAACGCGAGTCATGGAAATCAAAAGTAATGCAGGCGGCCTTCTATGAACACTTTAACGGATTAGCCGCTGCATATGGTTTACAAGCCAAATTCCTACCTAAAACCAAGGAAAAACAGGAATTCCTAAGCAAGATTGAGCAGGAGGCCAAGAAACCCAAGAGCGAGCGAAGCCATAACTATTACACCAGACAAGTAGAAAAACTTGAGCAGGAACTTACACAGAAGAAAGAAGAGCTGACCGAGCAAAAGACCACTATCGTCACGCTTAACACCACGATAAGCAACCTTCAAAATAGTGTTTCAACATACCAGAATACAATCCAAAATTTAGAGATGCACGCCACGGAGCAGCAGAAAGAAAATGCGAAGCTCGACCACGACAGGCAAATACTGTCCGAGGACATAACCAAGAAGACAAACAAAACCGAAGAGCTTAGGGTAAACTTCAAAACCGCCAAAGAAAAAATGACAAAGGAACTACGCGAGCTAAGGAAGAAAATAGAAGAGGATACCGAAAGAAAATCAGTGTTAGAAAGAGCAATTAAGGTCTACGAGGTAGAGCTAGAACCGTTAATCAAGAAATTTGACATTTTGGTTGATAGAATACTTGAAGCCAAGAGGCTCGATAAAAACCCAGACCAACACTACCAAAGACTAAAAGAAAACACTTATAAAATGGCAAGCCGCTTGGGTTCCGAGAAGCGAAAGGATTACCTATTTAACGTCGGAGAACAACTAAAAGAGCAAGGATTAGACCATGCAAAAGTGGATCTAGGATTGACAGAAAAAGTAAAACTTTGGGCATCCGACACCTTCACAAACAAACAAGTGGTTGAATTTGACAAAGAGGAAGCCCAGCAGGCGAAAGAAGCCAGAAGGCGAAGACTTTTAAAACCTAAGCCCCCAAGCCCGTTTCAAGACCCTTATAACCCGTATCAATAGCCAAACCCACTCAATAAAAAACCCGCAGCAATACGGGCTTTTTAGCATTCAAGTTTGACAAACCTCGAAAGTATGGCAACTTGAAAGGAGCAGAAAAAGAAAACCACCTTGGGGAAGGTGGCCAGATACTACAATAAAATTTTAAAAAACTTCAATCAACACAACCATTTAATCATGGCGGTTGCAGGATCTGAGTGCAACACGGTTATTGAATTGAAGCGGGAGCATCATGCCGCATCACCACGGCTTCTTGCATCACTTCGCCCATCACCTCGATCGGGCATTTGAAGTCGAAGCGTTTG
>NZ_JCBCUW010000092.1:0-7370 GCF_059862525.1 Pseudomonas sp. MF08875 | reverse complement strand
TTCGCAGAAAATTCTGTGGTGCTGCCCTGCTATTTCTTCGAGTTTGTAACCAAGCATCTCTAGAAAGATATTGCTCGCATAGATTACGCTCCCGTCTGGCCTGAATCTGATTTCCGCGACATTTCGATTTATTGAATCAAGCTGCCACTGTAGTTCTGAGAGCTTATTTTCTGTGTCCAGCAGTTGTTTGTTTTTATTGAAAAACATAATCATTACCTTTGTGCAAATAAAATAATACTTGGGGCCTAATTTATACTGTATCGGTTAGCGCAACCGCTTCTTGAGAGCATAGCTCTTTATAGTTGGTAAATTAGCGATTTGCAGCCATGTGTCATATTGAGCTATACCCTAACCGGACGTCAGGCAAGGCCGCTCCGAGTCGTCAGAATAGAGTGGTCTTTCGCATTCGTTGACACATGCCCGCGAAGGTCATAGATTTCAGCCTGACAGAAATGGTGTCGTTTTCAGAAGACGGCTGCACTGAACGTCAGAAGCCGACTGCACTATAGCAGCGGAGGGGTTGGATCCATCAGGCAACGACGGGCTGCTGCCGGCCAATAGCCGACAATGACGACACTGGAAATCCCCGCCTGTGAGCGTCGGCTCAGGGCGGGACAGCGTCATCCAGCTACCTGCGCCACTGACTCAGCCTTGTCCAGCCGGCCGCGCCGCACGAATAGACTGACCAGCCGTTGACGGATCGCCACCTGGAGTTCCGCCAGTTGTTCCGGCGTGATGCGAATTTCACCCGCTCGACGAGCGCAACACCGGCGCCGCCTACGCCAAGAACCGGCGAATCGAACTCAAACTCACGAACCGCTGAGCGCCGCGTCACCGCGCTGCTGCGCCAGCCAGTCGCGCGGGGCGCAGCCCATGCGCACGCGGAAGGCGCGCGCCAGAGCGTTCGGGCTGCCGTAGCCGACGCGGTCGGCCACCACCGCCACCGGCCGCCCCTGCTTGAGCAGGGTGCAACTGACGTTCATCCGCCAGTCGGCCAGATAGTCGCCCGGCGTGACGCCCACCGCGTCCTTGAACGCGGCGGCGAAGCGCGCGCGTGACATGCCCGCCTTCGCCGCCAGCGCCTCGAGCGACCACGCGGTCTGCGGCGCATCGTGCATGGCGGTTATGGCGCGCGCGAGTTTCGGGTCGGCCAGGCCCGCCAGCAGTCCGGTGGCGCCAAGCCGCCCATCCATCAGATAACGCAGCAACTGGATCAGTAGCAACTCGCACAAGCGGTCGATGGCGGCCTGCCGACCGCACTGGTCGCGCTCGGCTTCGGCAAACAGCAACTCTAGCGTCGGCCCGAGGCCGGGCAAGTCCGCCAACGGAATCAGCAGCATCGACGGCAAGGCCATGGCCAACGGATTGCCCGTCGAAGCGCCCAGGTCGACCTCCGCACACAACCGCTCAGCGGTATCGCCGGGGGCGGCGACAAAACGATGCGACGCCACGCGCGGATAAAACAGCAGGCTCGGCTCGGTAACCAGCAGATCTTCATGCACGGGCGAACGCGCCGTAATCGGGCCGCGCCGCACCAGATGGATATAGCCATGCGGCGCCGCGTAATGATGCTGCCCACAGAAGGCGCCGCTGTGAAAAACGCGCGCCGAAAGCGAGTAGTGCCGGAGCAAGCCGGCCAGTCGATCCGCCATTCCACTCTCCATATAAGACGATAGGTTACGTATTTGATACTTTACGTGCCATATCGTACCAAACAAAGGGCGATCATGCCCACGTGCTCTTGCACCTCACCCACTACGGAGATAGACATGACCCAAATCGCCCCCCTGACCATCGACACCGCTGACGCCGCTACCGCTGCCACACTCAAGGCCGTCAAAGCCAAGCTTGGCATGGTGCCGAACCTGTTCGCCACGCTGGCCCACGCGCCGGCGGCGCTCAATGGCTACCTCGGCTTGTCCGAAACGCTGGGCACCGGCCGCCTGAATGCCTCCCAGCGCGAGATCGTTGCGCTCGCTGCCGGTCAAGCCAATCGCTGCCAGTATTGCCTGAGCGCACACACCCTGATCGGCAAAGGTGCCGGACTGTCGGCAGAGGCCATCGCCGCGGCCCGCACCGGCCAGGCGGCCAACGCACTTGACGATGCAATCGCCGGCTTTGCCCGCGCGCTGGTCGAGCAACGCGGCGTGGTGTCGGCCGACGCCATGGCCAACTACCGCCGCGCGGGGCTCGACGACGGCCTGATACTGGAAGTGATCGCCAACGTCGCGCTGAACACGCTCACCAACTACACCAACCACATCGCCGACACCACGGTGGATTTCCCCGTGGTCGCCGTCTGATCTCCATAGGCATATAAGGAGAACACGATGAAAATCGCACTCACCGGCGCTCTGCTCGCCAGCGCCCTCGTCCTGCCACTGGCCGTCACGGCCGGCGACTTTTCGCCCTATGTGGACAGCCAGGGCGGCATCAGCCGCCCCACAGACTTCCGCACAAACTTCGTCCACCTGGGCTCATATGCGGTGTTGGACGAAAAATCCGCCTCTCGCGGCTTGCACGATGTGTACACCGAAAAGGCCTCGGCCGAGCACTACCGCAAGACCGGCAAGTTCTTGGACGGCGCCACGCTGGTGAAAGAGATCCGCAAGCTCGAAACCAGCGCCATGACCACTGGCAACCCTGTGGTCTGGGGTTCCGATGCGGCCGTGTGGTTCGTGATGGTCAAGGACGCCAAAGGCCGTTTCGCCAGCAACCCCTTGTGGGGCGACGGCTGGGGCTGGGCGCTGTTCAAGGCCGACGCCCCCGCCAAGAATGTCGCCGTCAGCTACGAAGCCGACTGCATGGGCTGCCATGTGCCGGCGGCCAAGACCGACCGCGTATTCATCCAGGGCTATCCGACACTGACCCAGCACTGACTTGCTGCCGGGTTACGCTTCGCGCAGGATGGCACCTCCGTCCTGCGCGAGCCACCCTTTCCGGAAGCGCGCCATGCCGACACTCGACGCCTTTCTGACCGACGTCCGCGCCTGCACGCGCTGCGCACCGCATCTGCCACACGGCGTGCAGCCGGTCTTCCAGTTTCACCCGAGTGCGCCCATCCTCATCGCCGGCCAAGCACCGGGGGCCCGGGTCCATGCCTCAGGCGTGCCCTTCGACGACGCCAGCGGCGCGCGTCTGCGCGCCTGGCTGGGCGTGGACCGCGACACCTTCTACGACCCTACCCGCATCGCCATTCTGCCCATGGGCTTCTGTTATCCGGGCACCGGCAAAAGCGGTGACCTGCCGCTACGCCCGGAGTGCGCCCCCCGCCTGGCGCGAAGCCTTCATGCAGCGTTTCGAGCGCCTGTCGCTGGTCATCGTGCTGGGCAGCTACGCCATGGACTACCACCTCGGTACTGGCAAGACGCCGCTCACCCGGGTGGTCGAAGCCTGGCGCGAGCACTGGCCGCAAGCGTTCCCCCTGCCTCACCCTAGCCCGCGCAACAATCGCTGGCTGGTGCGCAACCCCTGGTTCCAACAAGACGTGCTGCCCGCGCTGCAAGCACGCGTCCAGGCAGTCCTCACCGCCAACCCCAAGGAAACCCCATGACCGACGACACCGCCGCCATTACCGAGCTGCTGCACAAGTACTACGACACCCTGGCCTGGGCGAACGGAGACAGGCACCGGCTTTGGAGCGATGAACGACGGCTTCAGGTGCGGTAGCTGACGCCTGGGACCTCAATCACCGTATGACCGGGTCGAAAGCGGTCCTTTCTCTGACAACATCGCCCTAGCCCGCACTCAACCCCCACAACACATCCAGCACATGTTGCGTAGGCCGCTCGACGTCCCCACCACGGTGGGCAATACCAAGTTGACGCCACAATAAGGGCTGTAATGGCCGCATGACGATCCTGGTATCGGGCAATGGCGTGGAGGCTTCATGCGGCAACAACGTCGCACCATAACCGGCCGCCACTAGGCTTTTGATCGCATCGTTGTAGTTCAGTTGAATACGCGGCGTGGGCTGCCGTCCATCACTGGCGAACCACTCCGAGGTCAAGCGCGAAAGCCGAGTAGTTTTGTCATTCAGAATTAATGGCTGGGCGGCCAGCCAACCGGGGGTCACAACATCCGGGCATTCCCAGCGAGCCGGCAAGAAGGCCATGACCGGGTCCCGCCGCCATGGCTCGATCCGCAATTCCTTCACCGGGGTCTGTGGCAGCGCGACCAGACCGATCTCCAAAGAGCCCTCGGCAAGCTTCTTCAAAGTTTCCTGCGACGTGAGCACCGCGACCTGCACATCGATAGCGGGATGGCGTTGGCCCAACGTCTCCAAAGCTTGCGGCATCAACTGTGCGATGGCCCCTGTGGAGGCACCCAGCCGCACACGCCCGGCCAAGCCCTGCACCTGACGCTCCACGTCCTCAAGCGCCTGCTCCGCATCCGCCAACAGGCGCCGCGCGCGCTCCACCAGCGTTTCTCCAATCGCCGAAGGCTGAATGCGCCCACGTGTGCGCGACAACAGCTTTCCGCCAACCCGCGACTCCAGGTCGGCAATATGCAAACTGACCGTGGGTGGCGCGAGGTGCAGCACACGGGCCGCCTCGGCAAACGAACCCAGGTCGGCAATGGCCACCAACGTGCGCAGACGGTCCAGGCTGATTTCGCGCATGAGTCACTCCTTGTTCAGAAAAGCTGAATTTCATCGTTTAGAAATTCAACTTTTCCTATCTTAGCCCCTCACTGAAGATTGGAACTCCTGATTTCCTATGTCCGAGAGCATTCCATGGCAAGTCCTCTTATATTCATCGACGGCGACCAAGGCACCACCGGGTTGCAAATCCATCAACGTCTACGCGACCGGACCGATCTGCGGCTTATCACGCTCAGCCCCGAACATCGCAAGGATCCGCAACGTCGCGCCGAAATCATCAACGCCTGCGACATCGCGATTCTCTGCTTGCCCGACCAAGCCGCACGCGACGCTGTAGCGAGCATCGAAAACCCCGCCGTTCGGGTGATCGATGCGAGTTCGGCGCACCGCACCCATCCAGACTGGACCTATGGTTTCGCGGAGATGAACTCGCAGCAGGCCCAACGCATCGCCACGGCACGGCGGGTCAGCAATCCCGGTTGCTATCCCACGGGGGCGATAGGGCTGCTGCGCCCATTGCTGGAGGCCGGGTTGCTGCCCAGGGACTATCCGACGAACATTCATGCTGTGTCGGGCTATTCCGGAAAAGGGCGCGTTGGCGTGCAAGAGCATGAGGGAGAGGGCGCATCACAGGCGCCCGCGTTTCAGGTTTATGGTCTGGGGCTGGCACACAA
Source organism: Pseudomonas sp. MF08875 (assembly GCF_059862525.1). Taxonomy (NCBI): domain Bacteria; kingdom Pseudomonadati; phylum Pseudomonadota; class Gammaproteobacteria; order Pseudomonadales; family Pseudomonadaceae; genus Pseudomonas; species Pseudomonas sp. MF08875. Next base: position 2,093 of record NZ_JCBCUW010000092.1, on the reverse strand, counting down.
ACATATTCCGGAGATTCAGCAGCAAAGCGGTCTGATGGAGCGGCCGATGTTTGTGCCGGCTTATGGGGCTTTTCGGCAGGGGATCGTGCTGACCATACCGTTGCAACTTCGCTTGTTGGCGCCGGGCGTGGATGCGGTGCGGTTGCATGCGTGTCTTATGCAGCACTACGTCGATGCGGACCATGTACAGGTGATGTCGATGCAGGAGGCCAAAGGGTTGACGTGCCTTGATCCTCAGGCGCTTAACGGGACTGATAGTTTGCGATTGGTGGTGTGTGAAAATGATGAGACGGGGCAGGTTTTGTTGGCTGCGGTGTTTGACAATCTTGGGAAGGGAGCCGCTGGAGCGGCGGTGCAGAATCTGGATTTGATGGTTGCAGGAACATGACTCCGACTACCCACTGGCTCTAGAGTCTATGGCTCGAATTTTCGAGCGGTTGTTTCCTCTCTGTTTATGGCCTGGCATCGACGGCATTAAACGAGTCGAAAACAGAATCTACGCGTGTCAGCAGTTTGCAATCCAGTCAGGCTTTGAAGTTAAACGGTCGTCCACGACAGGCAGCAATCGGCCAACAGCGGCCGTTTTAGAGTAGGGAAAATAAATCCCCTTTTCTGCTGTCTACGCTTCGCAGCGCCGGTTACCCGGTCACCACGCAAGACTCGCTTCCGGTCGGTGGCTAACCTTTACCGGGCGGGGGTCATACCCGCTGGGTTTCTTACGCCATTTCGTGACGGCTTGCGCCGTCATTCCCAGGCGACCAAGCTTTGCCTGGCGCACATAAATCAGTCCCCTTTTTCTCTTTGCGCAGCAATGGCGTCGATCCTTCGCGCCTGCAAACCTTTGGTGCAGGCTCCAGCTCGCCCATTGCCCCCAACGACACCGCCGAGGGTCGCGCCCAAAATCGCCGCGTTGAAATCAAACTGGTGCCCCGTAGCGGCGCTGTAGCTCAAGGGTAATGGTGCCTTGGTGCTCTTTTCGTCGGATGCCCAGCTATCTTTTAATGGGTTACGGGCGATTTGCAGTGGGCTCCAAAACCTGGCCTCAGGAGGTGCAAGCTCCCGTGGCACCGGCTTTGGACTGGGCAGACCAATACGCCGGCCCATAAGCCCATAAGGATCCCGGCCTCGGCCGGGTTCTTTATGCCCGCTTCGCGGGCTTGAGCCCAGAAGGGAGCGGCGTGCGCCGGATTCGCATCTGCCAGCCAGTACGCAGCCCGTTTGGAACTCAGTTGATCCGTCTTTTTCAACGGTTTAACAGCCAAATCAATACGTTCACAAGTACACTCGCCACCCTAGGGATGGTGAAGCATCCACGAGCGGTACTAGAATTTTCAGCTTTTCGGTGCCGCCGCACGAATTCAAGGGGCAAGCATGGATTACGAACAACTGCCGAGGGCCGCCTTGGTCCGTATGCTGCAGGAGCATGATGCGGCGCTTGCCGATGCTGGCAAGAATGGCATCGTTATGAGTTACACCGGGCGGGCTGCTCCCTGGCAGATCATCCGCCAGGTCAAGCCGAAGCTGCATCGTATTATCAAGAAAGTATCCTTTGGAGAGGAAACCGCCCAGTCAGAGAATGAGATCTGGGACGGTGAAAACCTTTCTGCGATGGTCACGCTCTATAAATATCGTGGTCAAGTTGATCTTGTAGTAACAGACCCGCCGTACAACACCGGCGAGGACTTCCGCTATAACGACAAGTGGGACAAGGATCCAAACGATCCAGATCTCGGCGATGTAGTTCCTAAAGATGATGGGTCCAAGCACAGCAAATGGTTGCGCTTCATGACACCCAGAATCTGGATGATGCGTGAGATGCTAACCCCAGGCGGGGTTATGGCTATCTGTATTGATCATAGGGAACTATTTAGACTTGGCATGCTCATGGACGAAATCTTCGGCGAAGAGAATCGCATTGGCATAATCAATTGGCAGAAAAGCTATTCACCTCGCAGTGATAATAAGGGGGCGGCGGCGAAAACTGAGTGCAACACCTGACCTTTCCGGTACGGTGCTGTCCCTATGTCTTATTCCGAACTCAGCGTTGAAGAGCGCGCCACCATTCAAATCGGTCATGCCCAAGGTTTCAGCCT
>NZ_JCBCUW010000091.1:0-8254 GCF_059862525.1 Pseudomonas sp. MF08875 | reverse complement strand
CTTTAATGCCTCTTCCACCGGGACACGACTGCTAAGCTTATCCACAATTGCTGATGCCAAAATCAGCAATCCGCCCTGGGTCAATTTTCAATCGGCAGGGTGGGTCAGTTTTCAATCAGCGCCAACATTACGTCTTGGCGACGTTCCAGAGGGGTAATGGACGTGCAAGCCTGCGTGAGTTTCTGCGGCTTTCACGGGGGATGCACCACTTCACCCCGCGAGGGTTACAGTAATGGTCGTGGTCTTCTTCCACTGGCGAACCCTCCTGAATGGCTTCGAGGTGGTGTCATGATCGTCAAGGCAGGCGAAGTCATCTGCATTGCCTCGGGCATTTTTGAGAATTACGACCGCGCTGGGCCCTTTGTTGCAACGCAGGACTTCGACCTCGATTCATTAATAGCAGAGGCAGTGAAGCCGCTCACAGAGAAATGGGAAGTGTCGAGTTTGTTTGGCGATATACCCAGGGTGCTTTTCGAAAACGGGCTTATCACCAAGCTTCCTTGTCGCAAAATTTACCTAGGAGCGATGGGCGAAGTCGACATTCGGGAAGAGCAGGATGACCTTTGATGACGACGCTTCAAGCATTTTACTAAAGCGTCATGATGGTAGCGATAGAGCTGAGATGGTTTGCCTTGCAGTAGCCGCAGTTAGGATCGCGGTAAACGTCGATGACTTCAGCGGCTTGTGCCGCTCCGGTCATGGGTAGTGTCGTGAACGCGGCAATTCGCAGACTGGCATTCATGCGAGTTCTCCAGTTTATTACTAATTCTTACCGGCAGCAGCAACCGCCGCCGTTCCCGCCACAGCCCGAGTTTTTCTTACTCGCTACGCTTTCCACTGTCGCCAGCTGTGCTGGATAGCCCGCGTTCTCCAGGGCTGTAAGCAGCGCATGGCTGTGCGAATCGCCGCTGACCTTCACCCGTCCGGCTTGTAAATCCACCGATACGTCACTCACGCCTTCAACTGGGCGCAGCGCTTCGGTGACATGTTTGACACATGAACCACAGCTCATGCCTTGGACTTGCAGTTCAACAATTTTCATTGGTGACTCCTCACAACAAAGTTGATCATGGAAAGACTAACGCATGAGGCTTTTTTGCGGCGTTGGCTTATCCTCAACCTTGCCGCCATGGCAAGGTCAAGCGGTCGTTGTCACTCAATCAATGGAAGCCTGGCGCAGACGTAAGGCGTTGAATACTACCGACGCCGAGCTCACGCTCATGGCCAGTGCGGCAATGAGCGGTGACAGAAGGTGACCGGTAAGTGGATAGAACAAGCCGGCAGCCAGTGGGATGCCCATGGCGTTATAAAGGAAGGCGAAGGTCAGGTTCTGGTGCATATTTCTCACCGTCGCGACTGACAGGCTGCGCGCCCGTAGGATACCGAGCAGATCCCCCTTCACCAGAGTGACCTGAGCGCTGTTCATCGCCACGTCAGTGCCAGTGCCCATGGCGATTCCTACATCAGCGCGAGCCAGTGCGGGGGCATCATTAATGCCGTCGCCGGCCATCGCCACCCGGTGTCCGGCTAGTTGCAAAGATGCCACCAGACGTTCTTTATCTTGCGGCTTGACCTCGCCGTGAACCTCCTCGATGCCCAACTGGCGGGCTACCGAGCGAGCAGTTGTAAGGCCGTCGCCAGTGGCCATGATGACCTTGACGCCATCCGCCTGCAGACGCTCGACGGCCAGCTTCGTGGTGGGTTTGATGGGGTCGGCAACAGCCAGTAAACCCGCCAGGGCGCCGTCCACTGCCAGGTACATGATGCTCGTACCGTCGCCGCGTAGCTTCTCGGCATGTTCTTGCAAGCTGTCTGTGGAAACGCCGGCTTCCTGCATCAACGCGGTATTGCCTATCATCAGTCGGCGACCCTCGACCTGACCGCTTACACCAATACCTGAGGCTGACTCGAAGGTTTCAGGTGTCACCAGTTTTAGCCCTGCGGCACGAGCCTGCTCGACGATGGCGTGGGCCAATGGATGCTCACTGCCCTGATCGAGACTTGCGGCCAGGCGCAACACTTCATCCTGAGTAAATCCGGGTACGGCCTCGACGCTATGGAACGCTGGTCGACCTTCCGTGAGGGTGCCAGTTTTGTCGACTATCAAGATGTCTATCTTGCGCAGGTTTTCGATAGCGGCGGCATCGCGAAACAATACGCCGCTGCCAGCAGCCTTGCCGGTCGCAACCATGACTGACATCGGTGTCGCTAGGCCAAGGGCACAGGGACAGGCGATGATCATGACCGCGACAGCGTTGATCAGTCCGAACACCCAACTTGGCTCGGGCCCCCAGGTAGTCGAGCATTTCTCGAAGAAAGAAAGCGACGAGTTTCTCGTTTATAGATGTTTCTGCATCCCCCCTAGGGGGATATAGCACCATCCTAAACTAGAGGCGGGGACAGCTCAAGAAATAGGCGCTCCGCCTTTCATCGAATGTCAGGCAGAGAGTGAGGAAGTCGCTTGCCCAATGAAGGCAGTTGGCCATACGCTGCGGAGCGTGAGAGGTCTCACGGATATAAACAAATGAGCATGGAGCAAGCCCTGATGAAACTGTCTGCCCTTTTGATCGCCGCTTTACTTTCGATTTCGTCCTTTGCTGCCTTCGCGCACAGCGGCGGTACTGATTCAAAAGGCTGCCATCGGAACCATAAAACGAACGACTACCACTGCCACTAAACGGCAATAGTCCAAACTGGTCTCCTCACTTTTGACGAGGCCAGTTGAGCCAGGTTTCCATTTTTTGCAGTCTGCCCAACTCGTGAAGCTTTGGCTTTCCTAAATCTAAAATCTCATAGAGCCTTTGCCTTTCCTCTAGAGAGGGAAACCATTCGGCCACCTCGACATTACATTGCCCAGAGTGACTCAGTGCCCACTTCACAATCATGTCGGCGGTAGCTCGATAGTGATCTGCCATAAAGAGCCGTCGACCCTCTGCAAACCAACCACGCTTGGCTAGTTGTTCAGTTACGTCAATGACACCGGCGTCTCCAAAGAAATCGGTCGTATCTGGATAATGAAAAACTGCCAAGGACACTTTCGCTACGCCCGAATCGCGGTCGAAGTAGGACAGGAAATGCCACCCACCTGTAGTGCTTCCAGCGTGCGGAAAGTTGATCGCAGCCTTGCCAGTGATGTAGTGCGTGCGGGAAACGCGTTTGAGATCAAAATCGAAAAGCGGCTGGGTCATGGGAGTTTTTTGAGCCGGGCCAGCCCCTGTTTGATATGACCAGCGTTCTCACCAATTGTGTAAAGCGCACCACGGACGTTGTCGCCCACTTCCGCATGTCCCTGGGCTTCTACCTTGAGGGTTAGCTCCATGAGCGCAGCTTCGAGAGCGAGCTGATTTTGGTACATCCTTTCCAGCACATCTGACAACGAGTATTCACTGGGCATTTATATCGTCTCCTAATAGTAGTTCCTGCATCCTGCGGTGCTAAAAACTGTCCGATTACTTGCTGGGAATTTAAAAGAGCTTTATGAGATTCGCAGTCGAGACTTTATGTGGCGCGTATTGAAAATACAGGTTGAGGGTAACTTGCAGGTATCGCATTCGTCACTTTTAATCCGTTACTTGTTCGTACCCTGCATCTGTCTTTTTAAAATTTCGTCGCTTTATAGTTATTGGATTGTCGATCATTGCTTGGACAGGGCAGATGTGACTAATATCCGAAATATCACCAACTTGAAATTCATAAGCGCCCCTGCTATTCAAGCCGGTACTTTCAACGCCAAATGATATGCGAAACTCGCTTTGCCAAGAATATCTAATGTCCTTGGTAAATAGCCCCAAGGCTCCGGAATAATTATTAAGCTCCCGATAGTTGATTAACCCAAATCCGTCATGTATAAATGGAGAGCTAAACGCATTTTTCTCCTTCGCAAGAGCCATATTTATTCTACGACCAAATTCTGTTGCGTTTGTTATAAATAGCACATGCGTCCCGAATTCCAAAAAACGCGGATCGAATTTAAGCATCCCATCCACTTCACCCGTAATTACTGCATCCTCGTTCTCTGATAGTGCCCCCATGCAAAAAAGCATGATGTTTTTAGGTTGAGGAAAGTCAGCTCGCAAGATCGCTGCCGGCCCCAGATCTGTCTCCATATCACTCTCACCGATCTTGATTGAAAGTGTCGAGTAACCTTCATAGTTTTTCCCAGCTCTCAAGATACCGTAGACCTTTTCTAGTTCATCCACTCGAAGGGCGATTGACTCTTCATCCTTAAGGTTGGAAAAGTAGTCGAGACTGTTCATATATAGACATCCTGCCTGCATCTGGCGGAGTCGTTCGTAAGATGAGACTTTGAATAGCAGCCAGAAGTCTTTACGAGGTGGTGGATCTTGAAAGAATTGCTGAGTCCCGAGCTCCATTTTTTGCTCTCACAGCATGTAGATACGTTAGCTATAGCAGGTTCTACAAAATGTTTCTATCTGGCTACGCCTGACTCAGCATGGTTGGCAAGTGGAGCTTGTAGGCTGCAGCCGCAGGCGTGAACATGGACGCCAGCAGGGCCGAGATGCTGGCGTCTAAATCTAGGCTTGGTTCACAACAGCCAGCCCCTGAAAGGGGTACGCACCGAAACGGTAATTTTCACTTCACAATGTCTTTAGCAGTTGCTCGAGTGTCTGATGTTCCCATGTGCTGAGTAGTGCAACTGGATCAGTGCCAAAGCGATCCCCCGAGTCAAACGACCACCGCCGCCCATCAGGACTAACGCATTGTTCGCAGTAGTCGAGCTGATCGCAGTCGTTGTAAATCGACATTCGCCATCCATCGATATCGACTTGGAAATGGCCGGAATAGATGTGGGCCCATGACTGCTGACCAACCTTACTCATGACGCTTCGACCGAAAATCGCCTCCCTTAGTACCTGGGATACCTCTCTTGCGGAGAGCGCAGCCGCTGTGTTTTGTCTAACTCTACCGACTTGGAATGAGCGAGCTTGTGCTCTGGCTGTTGGCGCTGATTTAAAACTGACCCACCGGGGATGCGGCGGAAATCTTGGACTACCTGGAGGTAGTTCATGTACTCATACGAAGACCGTATCCGAGCGGTCAAGCTCTACATCAAACTGGGCAAGCGAACCGGGGCAACTATTCGTCAGTTGGGCTACCCGACGAAGAACTCTTTGAAGAGCTGGCACGCAGAGTATGAGCGATGCCTCGACCTGCCGCGTGGCTACGAGAACTCGAAGTCGAAGTACTCACTGGCCCAAAGGGAAAAGGCTGTCGGGCACTATCTCGAATACGGTCGCAACATCGCCGCTACCATCAAGGCGTTGGGCTACCCCGCGCGGGATTCGTTGCGTGCCTGGATTTACGAAATGCACCCCGAGTTGCATACGCGTATTGTCGGTCGATCAGACGGGTTAGCCCGGCCGCCAGCGGTGAAGCAGGCAGCGGTCATCGCGCTGTGCACGCGAAAAGAAAGTGCGAAAGCCCTGGCTCAAAAGCTGGGCGTGTGCAGGCCGACCTTGTACAACTGGAAAAACCAGCTACTCGGCCCAGAGGTATCCCCATCCATGAAGTGTCGGCTTGAACCCTCATCGTCACCGGAACGAGAGGAGTTGCAGCGGCAACTCGAATCTCTCCAGCTCGATGTTCGCCGTTTGCAGCTTGAACATGACCTGTTGATGAGGGCGAATGAACTCATAAAAAAAGAGACGGGCATCAACCGGCAAGTCCTGACCAATCGGGAGAAGACATTGCTGGCTGATGCCCTAGCTATCCCATTGAGGTGGCTGTCGTGTCGAGTGAGTTCGCCTTCAACACGCTGATCAAACCAGCTAGGTACTGGACGCACTGGTCGTTTGATGCCCAAGACATGCATGGTCTCAATCAGGATTATTTGCGTGAGCAAGGTGATACCCCAGGTGCTGTGGCGAGACATATGAATCAGCTGTTTTCAGGGCATGTGCTTTGCAGCGATTCACCACAAGATGGTTTTTGGCTCGACGTGCTTTTCGAGGCCGCAGATCTGATGCCGACCTTTGAGTTGCAGCCTTTGGAAGTTTTTGTCGGTCGGGAGGCGGCTAGTGACATTTATCGCCTACTGCCAACAACTAGGCACCACCGAGCTCTCCATGACGCGACTGCTTTGATGGAAGCCTGCCGCGCTTTTTTCAAAGATTGAACAACCTCCCCTCAACTTACGAAAGCTCTGATTCCTGTGAGTTTTGGATGTAGTTCAGCTTGCCTGACCGCCCGATCCGAAGCCAGGTAATTATGCGGCTCGATAAGGCAAGCGGAGCATGCAGGCGTGTGGGATGGAAGCCCGAAGGGCCGAGACGCCGGCGCTTGCGCCAAAACCCGGTTTACAGCTCCTCCCCAAAGGGGCACGGCCAATGTTAGGTCGTAGGAACTTAAGACCAAGACCTGCTTGGTGGAGCCCTCACGGCTCCGCATCCAATGCATCCATAGCCTCGCTCACAGTCGCGTACCAGTGGAGCTTACCGAGCTGTAGGGCATTCGCAATTTGCCTGTTGGTATTACGGTCGATCCAAAACGGAAGGCTTTCCTGACCACCTGAGAACAGCCTAGCCGTCGCCACAGCGAAACGCCCCGTCTTTGTAGACTGGAGACACACGTAGCGCAAAGTAGCGCCGGTCTGCAACCGACGCCAAGCCACCACCTCGATACAGTCCATAGCGCTCACCGGAGCCTCTATGGTGGCACTCGCTTCCTGTTCCACCTGGACGTCTCCCGCTGGCGTGAATGACCTGCTAGGCGCTCCTGGCTTGTGGACAAGGTGCTTCAACTGCTCACGCGAGGCGACAATCTGGTCGCGGAGCTCTTCGGGGTCTATAGACATGCCGCCCCGGTCGGTGACCGAAAGGGTCTTCAGGCTGTTTGCCGCCCGGATGAACTCAAGCTCACGCGCTATCTCCCGCTCGGGGCGGCGTTCGGGGAACAGCCAAGCTGCAAGTCGCTGGAGGTTTGTCATAGGTGCTCACGGCCTAGAGCAAGTCCCGTACCCCTCTGGTCATCCCGTAAGGCGGTACAGGCGCCATATGCTGATGCGTACAAAAACTCATCGATAAATTTCATCTCAGCAGCCAGTAAGAGTCTGTTGTCCAGTCGGATTGCGGTTCGAGCTAGAGCTCATGCAAAAACGGCGGACACTGAAGGCATTCGAAATTAGCGTTCGCAAAAGCCGGGGGGGGCGTAGAGACGTTCGGGCATATCCCCTGCGGCGTATTCAGATAGTGCTGACTCATCGCCCGTAGATCATGACTAAGGAAAATCTCATAAGAGGAATCTGAAGACTTCATGGTCAGCGTCAGTGGGGCGTGCGAATCAGACTTGATGAGCTCGGCCCTGATGGCTCGCTCAACGATACGGTTGTTGGAATGACCGTACTGCTGCCGGTAGGTGCTCAACTGCAAGAAGGGCCAACTAAAAATTTGGGCCTGAAACTCCTCAAAAGAGAAGGCCTTGCACCTCCCCGCACTTGCAAGTTCGGCGGTCATCGTAGCCATGCATTCGTTCATCACGTCTACCAATGCAGGACATTCGCGAGAGCAAGGATCGGACTCTGAAGCTGCCGCCGTGGCTCTGACAGCATGATAGTCATCGTATCCCAGACAGCGTGCAAGGAGGTTCTGGGCCTCGGAAAGTCCGATGACGTTTATACCAAGCCAGTCGCGTTTCAAGGTTTTTGCCAGCCGTGAAAATCCACTGCCCGCATTGAGGTCATTCAGAAATATGGGTACACGCAGCATGGTCATTCTCCATTGGTCTGAGCGGTGTCGGCTGCCCGCAACGACTGATGTCGAATGCATGTGACAGGGGGGAGCGAAATGTCTGTGGGTTACCTTCGCGTGCCGACCGCAGGATCCAGACTGACCAACGTAAAAATCCTAACACGAGGAATGCAGCCGTTGTAACGTTTTCGATGCGCCATTTGCGTCATGCCGTGAGCAGGGTAATGCTTGCAAGGTTGCTGTACGAGGCGGCGCAGTGCTGTGGGAGATTGCTGCACTTCGATAAGGTGATTGATCGAAATTTGCTGTCATGTTCTAGTGAGCTGAAGTGGCTGTTTGATATCGTCAAGGTAGACAAGATGACTGATTTTTCCCACCTGGAAGGCCAGATCCGCGAGTGTTTTGGACGAGTTGTTTACACACCTGAATTCAACACATAAGTGCAACGCTCACCCCTGTATGCACTTCGTACGGCGTCTTCCAGCCCAAGCGCTTGCGCGGGCGTAGATTGATCCTCGCTACTGTCCGATTGACGGCTTCGACGGTCA
>NZ_JCBCUW010000090.1:0-8777 GCF_059862525.1 Pseudomonas sp. MF08875 | reverse complement strand
GACCGTCGAAGCCGTCAATCGGACAGTAGCGAGGATCAATCTACGCCCGCGCAAGCGCTTGGGCTGGAAGACGCCGTACGAAGTGCATACAGGGGTGAGCGTTGCACTTATGTGTTGAATTCAGGATGAGAAATCACAGCCACCTCATCCAGATGAATCGAGAAAATATTATTTGAGCTGGGCGATTAAAAACAAATTAACACTCACACATCGCGAAGTAACATAACCGAAAGGAGTGAAGAAACCTGACAATAGAGCGCCATGCAAATCTTATATCAATTGAGAAATAGAGCGCACTTCACAAAGGCTGTTCTCTTGGCACCATTGACCAGGGTCTTTCACCTCACTCCAATCCGCCACGAATATAAAATCCAACCCCGCTGCATGTGAGGCTTGATAGTCATATTTACTATCACCCAAAAACATAGCCGGAAACTTAATATTCCCTGAAACTTTCTCCCGCTCAAGAATTTCATCCTTGGTGTCCGGGCTACCAAATATCCCGCCATCGAACAGATTAGCCAAACCACGAAGCTGAAAAATCTCACGCAACTCCGCTTGATCCCCGCCCGAAACAATAAGCCAGCGTGCTACGTTGGTTTTTGTGCGTAACTCCATAAGACCTGACGCGACATCGCAACTGAGCAAGCCCTCTCTTACATTCTCAGCATAACGGCTGAGTAAAACGTCGACACCAGGGCCATCGGATTGATCCGCAACAATTGACTTAAGAAAATAATCAAACTTCTTATAACGAGACACCCCACCATTGGCCACATGGTAATCAACCAAAGCTTGCGCGGCAGCGTCACCATAGGGCAATGCCGCCAAATAAAAAGCCTGCGTCTTCACCTTGTTAGAATTCAACAACACCCCGTCACAGTCGAAGACCAGCGTGTTATAGCTACTTAGATCAAGCCTCATAAGCCATGCAACCTTTGCAGTGCAGCCTCGACATTCGGAACATCTTCAGGTACATCCACCGAAAGGCTGCCCGGCCGAGTCTCGACCATTCGAATTTTCTTTCCCAACTCCAGAAATCGCAAAATCTCAATATCTTCACATTTCTCGAGCTCGCTTTTACGGCCAAAAGCTCTAAAAGCACTCAATTCTTCTTGCGTAAAGGCATAGATACATACCTGTTTTTTATAATTGAGTGGCGCCGTCTGAATGCTCTTGAAGCCGGGCAGCGCTACACGAGACATATATACGAGACCATGATTCTCGTCGGTAATAACCTTCGGAATATTGACGTTGTGCGGGTCCTCACCTGCGGACAACCAGCTGAACCCATTAATCACATCCTCCATATGGATTAACTTCGCATCACGCACCTTGACAATATCGGAAGGATCGACCAATGGCTCATCACCCTGCACGTTGATGAAAATATCAGCAGCGATACTTTGAGCAGCTTGCGCTAAACGATCGGTACCAGTTAGCGCATCATCAGTGGTCATGGCTGCTTGAAAACCGGCGTCTTCCACCACATCGGCTATACGACGATCTTCAGTGGCGATATATACATTTTCTTTCCCAAACGCTCGAGCAGATAGTTCAGCAACCCAAAGAATCATGGGTTTCCCTAACAACTTAACCAGTGGTTTCCCTGGATATCGGCTAGAACCGTAACGAGCCGGGATAATCACGACACTTCTCATACTGAGACACCTCCGCCTTTGATTTTATACTTCACAGTGCATATACAGAGAGGGTATGCAGTCCGTAGCGCGTTGGCGTTATAGCCTGCAAAGGGAGAGCCTCGGGTGATTTCTGATATTGCTCGAATACATCTTGTATCTCTTGGCTACGAGGATCATCGGCTCCATATCCATCAAAGCCGGCCATCAGAATACGTTGCGCCTTGCCACTCGTAGCTACAGCCAATGCATAAGCCACCACCAGCGAGGTGGGTACAGTGCAATACGTTGAGGAAAATGCAAAGTTACCCACTTCAACTTTAAGCCCAAAATCCAATACTTCTTTATCACCTAACGCGCACTGCAAATCAGTTGGCAACATGGAAAATGGTGTAATCAGTGGTTGTGGCAGCCGGGTATGAGCCTCGCAATCGGCAAGTAATCGCACCGGGTGACAGGCCACACGCACATCAATAAGACCCGCCGCAATTGCACTTTGAGTATTCAAGGCCAATACCAGTGGTTGATGTTTATGAATATAGTGCTCCAGTGCCTGCCGATGACGGGCAACACCAGGACCCGCTCCCAGCAGAAGTACATCGCGACCGGCAAAAAGTGTTTTCGGCGTCCATTGGCCGCTAGGGGTCCCGCGGTAAAAATGACGGGCAGCATCTAGCGTATTAAGGCTGAATTTTTTACCACCTTCTTGGCGTAGGTGTTCAATCACTGCCAAGATATCTTCTTCGCCATATCGGGAATCACACAACATTTCTTGAATATACGTTGGGTGTATTCCGTACTTCCCGGCCAAATAATAGTATGGGTTAGTTCCCCAGCCATATTGTGCTTGCATCGGTTTGAAATGTTGACGGAGCAATGTCATCAACGGCACCAGATTGATCGTGTGACCGCGTAGCACCGCCAACTCTATCGCCAGCTCTTCGGTCCGTGCGTTGCCAGGGCCACGCCCCATGCCCGTTACAGTGGCGTCGACCCAAGTCGCCCCTTCCTCCAACGCTCGCAATGTATTCGCAAGTGCCAAGCCGATATTGTCATGCGTATGAATACCAAGAGCACCGGACCATTCGCTACGCAACCACTGGATAACTTTCGCGACCTGATCGGGGCTCATACTCCCCATACTATCGGCAAAGTACAGAGCCTCTAGAGGATAGCCAGCCGCTAACCTTGCCAGCGCTTTTATTTCATTTTCAGAACAGTTAGCCACTTGCATCAAGTTGAAGCCAACTCTATAGCCGCGCTCTTTGAGCCAGGTAACGGCTGAAAGCGAATCTGCAAACTCATGTACATGGCAAGCAATCCTCACGAGATCAACCGGTGAGTCACAAGCCAAACTCGGAAACAAGCGCTCAAGCACTTCTTCTTGAGGTATTTCACCAACCAGCTCGCTACCGTTAATCATGACTCCGACAGCAAGAGCCTCGGGCAACGGCAAACTACGTAAGAACTCATCCGTGCTGTAAGCACAAGCACCACTGAAGCCGTTATTTTTTAGCGAACGAAGACCCAGTTCTACCGTATCAACACCAGCAGCCAACATCGCTTGTAGATACTCATTAATCAATGCGCTAGAAAAATCCCAGGCATTGTAATAACCACCGTCTCGGAGTGTACAGTCAAGAAAATTCACTTTAGCAACCATGGCTCTAATCTCACTCAACTATAAGCTCAAGTAACAAAAACCAACACCTGAAAGGTCAACATTCCAGGTGCATCGACATCAAAAGTGGCGTTTCATGACATCCATCGTCAAGTCACAAAATGCCTGGCTATCGACGCTGTAGCTCACAAAATCAAGCCGATGCGTTGTCAGGTCTGGAATATCGGTAATAGCATCCTGCGAAACAACCACCGTGCGCCGATGAATATGCATGCTCTCCACAACTTCCATCATCGCCTTACTTAAATGGGCCAACCCTGGAAGACCGGAAAAACGAGCCGGATACATGGAGCCTGTGGAGTAATTGGAAATAAAAAAATCACACTTTGAAGAAACGAAGATTTTTTCCAGACTACTGCATCCGACGAGGCTAATAACTACCGGACTTCCAGATAAACGACCTACAAGATCGTTTACCACGTCCTGGTCCGCTGCAAAATCCACGCTGGTACCGGACTCAAACATATTAGAAGTCATTCCATCGATCACCAGCGCGTAACCAGGGTATTGATTTGAAATTCGCTCAATCACCTCGATCAGCGCATCTTCCTGATTAACCCAAGACCGTTTCTGGGCACTGATACCCAGCCAAATCAATGGAGAGAGCTTCACCAAGTCCGCGTACTTATCAGTCAGCTCGATATCAGCAGCAGCCAAGCCGACAACTTGGGCATCCATCTTTGAAATTTCTAAATCACTGAGAGACTTGAAATTAACCCCTGCAACACATAACGCATCATGGCCAGTCCCCCATGAGCGCTCTCTCAATACACTCGTAGAGATGGTGCTAACCTCGACTGGCAAACTGTATAACTTATCCAGCGCCAGATAGCAGCGCGAATCAACAGCAAGATAACTCTTTACAGACTCAAGCCCCCCTTTACAGCTTGCCAAATAAATAGCGGGAAGTGTGTCATAAAAGAAGTTGTATGGACTCACGCCGTTGAGTAATACATCTCGAATGCCGACGACCTGACCAGAACCAGCTGCAAAAAGCTCTGGTTTCTGCGACACACACTCAATCAGGGCTTTAACATGTATATGTTCATAAATTGAGCCCTGTACGGGCAAATGACAAACAAACGAGCGTGAAGGAAAGTAGACAAAGTCGGCAGAATGCAAATTCTGACCGACAAAAAACCTCTGACCGTCCACCTCAAAAACAAGATAATTTACTTCGGCAAAAATGCTTCCCACAAGCACCGCCCATGACAGCGAAAAAGGAGAAGGGATCATAATCCCAACTCCGCCTTTATGGGACATTAGCATCTTCGAGAAAAAATTCGGTGCCGAAATATACTCGACGAACCTGACAAAATAGCCTTTTTCAACTTCGTCCAAAGGCATTGACGACAGTGCAATTAAACGATGAAGTTTTACTCGCTCAAATACTCCATTGATTACTGGAACTCTATAGGAAGCACCACTGATGTGCTGCACACTCGAATGTGTCGTCCCATGGGCAAGTGCCGACAGCAATACATCGTCCAAATCAGTATCGATTTCAAATGACTTCAGCACTTTCCACAGAATTTTCTCGCCACCAATACATATACTTATATTGATGATTTCTGATAACGGAATACGCACGGAGAACCCATTGAATTGGGCTTGCCCTGCCATTGGACTGGCATTTTTTATCTGAGCAACATCGGGGCGCGGCGTTTGCGGAATGCTATTGACTGTTCCAAACACGCCCTCAATGCAAAGCTCATAAAGATCCGAATTGCTGTTTGGAATCAACCAACCAGCAATCACCACGCTGCCTCTGCAAAAGGTGTGATCCGCCAAGGGACTATCAAGAGCGCCCGAAAAAAAACGTTCGCAAGTCAACCTATCTTCCAAGGGAGTAATATCTGTGAAGATGGTCAAGATCATGATACTTGCCCCAACGCGTTATTCTTCATAAGCTAAATCAACCCTCGCTCAAACGCTGCCCGTTTCCAACCAAATAAAGTATTTCTCCCATAAGGACGCGAATACATAATTCGACGAAAACTCTCTGCGTCATCGCGGCCTAGCTCATTGGCAATTACTTCCACATCCCTAACACAGAATGCACCACGATAGAGGCCATCAAGCTTTATAATTGGCAAACCAATTTTGTGCAGAAAAATACCGTTCTGGTGAATTTGCGAACCTTTTATAAAGAAATCCAAGAAGAGAAAAGTTACCTCCTCGCGTATTGATGACATCAGCGTTCCCGAAACGTTACCACGCACAGAAATTGATTTTTCAATAAAGTCAAAGTACTCAGGCAATGAATACGCATAAAACACACCCAAACTACTTACATCATCGATCTCGGCAGTAATGGACTCCAGGCCAATTAAGTGCGTTGAATTATGCAGGTATTTGCTAGCAATTTTTGCGGTAACCGCAGAGAATGAAAAACTTTTAAACTCAGGGTTTTCGTCTGCTCGAGATAATGTAGACAGTTGGTCTAGCACCTCGGGATGTTCTTTTAAATGCATGGCCGTTCGCGTTATATCGTACAGCGCTCTAAAATTATCCGGGGAGCTGACGCACTTTTTAAGAACATTGGAAAGAGCCATTTCCCCACGCTTAATAACCAAGGGGCGAACATCGGAACATTTATAAGCCTTCCAGTAATCCCGAAAGCGTTGAGCACGAATGACGCTACCTGCGAACGCAATACAGAAAGACCCTAAGTGATGTTCAATCTCAAAATTTTCCGTCCCTCCCAGAGCTTCACAGGGTGATGAAAACATATCACCGATAAATCGGTCACATTTCGCCTTATCGTAAAAAATACTATCATTCAACATTAACAGCCGAGGGCAGCTCTCGGCCAGACCATTTTTATATATATAACTAAATGCAGATTGGTAACTCCCAAAATCACGACCAAAGTTGTATTTTTCGATATAACAATCAATAAAATCACTGTGCTTTTCTGGCGCATTTATTTTAAGCGTGTTAATGCACAGTACATATGCACCTTGCTGCTTCGCGCACTGGAGAAGGTGACGAATATCATCACGCAACTCTCCCTTCTCGAACAATGCCATCAACAGGATTTTTCGACCATCATAAGATTGCTCGAATACCACCTTGTCTTTTTTGGTCAAGCTTTTAATTTTATTAACTTCAGACTGAAATGAAATATATGCGTAAGCCGCAGGATACATCAATCGGTTTTTAATCTGCTGCAGAATTTTCACACTTTCAACCCCAAATAAAAAATAAAGTGCGGTCTCGTTTTAGCCCAAGAGCACCGCACTATTTAAACGCAGATATCACTCCACGATTATATTTTTCTTAATTGGGCACACCACAACTCGGTTTCCATCAATCATTTTCACTACGACTCCATATGCCCCTGGCTTCAATGAGCTAATATCGGCTTTTACAGAGAATCCTGACTTAAGAAATGCATCCTGCTTGTACGCTTTAACTACATCAGGGCGCTCATAGCGCAGACTACTTTCAAAAGGATAAGAGCGACCCTCGTTATCTTTGAAGACTAACTGCAATGTAGCGGGCGCTGTGCTGGTAGCAAAATCTGCCGCCCAGCCGCGAAAATCCACGACTCCAGATTTGAGTCGAACAAGAGCCCCTCGCTCCCCATTAATTACATCGAGAGCACAAGTATTAGAGGAGGTTGTCTCCACCTTCGGCTCGCCTTCGGAGTTGCAGGCAGCAAGAGAGGAAATAAGCATACCCAAGGTAATTGAGCCGACAATTTTTTTATACATAAAAACTTCCTTACCAGTTTATTTGGTATCCATAATTTCATCGTAGCGATCCAGCATTTCATCTACGGACGTACCGCTAATGATTTCGCCTTTATTAAGAATTACACATCGATCGCACAAACTGGCTATCTGATTTTTCGAGTGAGAAACCAATACAACCGTTTGACCCGAAGCGATTTTTTGCATCATTGTACGTTCGGCTTTTTTCTTGAAGTGAGCATCACCCACACTCAATACTTCATCGACCAGTAACACATCAGGGCTGATGACTGTACTAATGGCAAAGCCCAGCCGTGAAGCCATACCGGTGGAATAACTCCGGACCGGCTCATCAAAAAAATCACCCAGCTCTGAGTAGTCCTTGACTTCATCCAGCCGCTCAATCACTTGCTTTTTTCTGTAGCCCAGCAACATGCCACCAAATATCGCATTGTCTCTTCCGGTCAAGTTAGTGTCGAACCCGGCCTGTAACGCGAGCAATGAAACCGAGGCGCCATGGTTGATTACATGACCAAAATCGGGCCTGAGGGCGCCCGACATGATTTTGAGCAGTGTGGATTTACCCGCACCATTGGCCCCCAGTACGCCGAGAGTCTCTCCAGAGCGAACATCCAGATTGATGTGCTTGAGCGGTTCGAAGAAACCTTTGCTGCTGGCTGCCCCGCTCATTTTGAAGCGGACGCCGACATCATTGAGCGACAAGAATACCGTGGACATTACGCCATGCCCCTACGCACGAAATTTCGCCGCTGTTTTTTATAGATAAAGAAATTAAGCACGCCGACGACACAGGCAAAAACGGCCACATAGCCAAGGTCGGATATATTGGGGGCGTTGCCCTGCAGGATTACATCCCGGTAAGCAGCAATCAATGGCGTCACAGGATTGTACTGAACCCATTGGCCAACCTTGCCGGGCAAGGCTTGATAGTTGTAGATAACCCCGGATAAAAACATCAGTAGTGTCAGGCCTGTGCCGATCAAATTGGCCAGGTCTCGAGCAAAGGGAATAATTGCAGCGACCAACATACCCAGCGTTACTGTCAGTAGAAACTGAACGACAATAATCAGGGGAAGATAAACCAGGCTCCAACTCAAACTTTTTTCGTCGGTAATGACCCCCAGCAACAACAGAAGTAGCAATGCTGGAAGTTGTTTGTATGTTGCCTGTAGCACGCTGACCAGCGGAAAGAACTCCGGTGTAACGTTGCTATTCAGCATCAACCCCTGCCCCGCAATAATACTGGTTGCACCGGTGGAAATAGCTTTACTGAACCACATCCAGGGTACTAGGCCGCAAAGTAGAAACAGGCCGTAGTTTTCTACACCCGCATTCAAGAGGCGGCCAAACAGAAAATAGTAAATAATCAAGTGCAGCAGTGGTTCAATAATGACCCAAGCATAGTTCAAATAGGTCCTGGCGGACTCCGACTTTAAGTTCAGCACAGCCTTGGTATTGACCAACTGAAGAAAGTGAGCCAGACCTCCAGTCTCTCGCTTGACCTTGGACGTTACTTGTTGATTGGCGCTCGGTACCACTAGCAAATCAGGGCCGTATTGGGCCGCTAAACGATAACGTCGAGCGTCAGCCAGGTTACCCATTTGTTTATGCGCCCTGAATTCATAGAATAAGCGCAACGCTTGAAACGAGAGGCAGAGAGCCAGCCACCGGTAGAATCCAGGCTCTCACACCGAAGGATTCAAGCGCAGATGACTACGCATTACCGGCAGCTGACTC
>NZ_JCBCUW010000009.1:0-159125 GCF_059862525.1 Pseudomonas sp. MF08875 | reverse complement strand
CGATGACCTGAAGCTCTGCGCTGTCGAAACCTGCATAACTCTTTGTTTACCAAGGAGTTTTCCGTTTCGACTGCGCCGGAAGTGGGGCGAATTATAGACAGATATAAATCGCCGTCAACCGTTAATTTCATAAACCTGTCATATCGGTCAAAAAGGCCCTTCCAGAGTCGGCAGGGACCTTTTGCGTCACAGGCTGGGGAAGGCGAATTGCGAGGCCTCGTGGCTAGCGCGTTGTGGCCAGCGTTGGGTGATAGCCTTGCGTCGCGTGTAGAAGCGCACGCCGTCCGGCCCATAGGCGTGCAGGTCGCCGAACAGCGAGCGCTTCCAGCCACCAAAGCTGTGGTAAGCCACGGGCACCGGCAAGGGTACGTTGACGCCCACCATGCCAACTTCGATCTCGTCGCAGAACAACCGCGCCGCTTCCCCGTCCCGGGTGAAAATGCAGGTGCCGTTGCCATACTCATGGTCGTTTATCAGTTGCATGGCGGCTTCAAGGCTGTTGACGCGCACCACACACAGCACGGGGCCAAAGATCTCTTCTTTATAGATGCGCATCTGCGGCGTCACGCGGTCGAACAGGCAGCCGCCGAGGAAGAAGCCTTCTTCATGCCCGGCCACACTGAGGCCACGGCCGTCCACCACCAATTGCGCGCCCGCCGCAACGCCGTCTTCTATATAGCCGCTGACCCGGTCACGGGCCTGGCCGGAGACCAGCGGCCCCATGTCCAGGCCGCAGGAGGTCCCCGCGCCTATCTTCAGGGCTTTGATTTGCGGCACCAACTTGGCCACCAAGGCGTCCGCTACCTGATCGCCGACGCACACCGCCACCGAAATCGCCATGCAGCGTTCGCCGCACGAGCCATAAGCCGCGCCCATCAGGGCGCTGACCGCGTTGTCCAGGTCAGCGTCCGGCATCAACACCGCGTGGTTCTTCGCCCCGCCCAGGGCTTGCACCCGTTTGCCGCGCCGGGTGGCTTCGCTATAGATGTACTCGGCAATCGGCGTCGAACCCACGAAGCTCAGGGCCTTGACCTCTGGCGCTTCGATCAGCGCATCCACCGCACCCTTGTCGCCGTGCACGACATTGAGCACGCCATTGGGCAACCCCGCCTCGTGCAGCAGTTGGGCGATCAACAGGGTGGAACTGGGGTCACGCTCCGAGGGTTTGAGGATGAAGCAGTTGCCGCAGACGATCGCCAGCGGGTACATCCACAACGGCACCATGGCCGGGAAGTTGAACGGGGTGATCCCCGCCACCACGCCCAGAGGCTGGAAGTCGGACCACGCATCGATGTTCGGGCCGACATTGCGGCTGTACTCGCCCTTGAGAATCTCCGGCGCCGAGCACGCGTATTCGACGTTCTCAATGCCGCGCTTAAGCTCGCCAGCCGCGTCCTCCAGGGTCTTGCCATGTTCTTCGCTAATCAATTGGGCAATGCGCCCCTCGTTCTGCTCCAGCAATTGCTTGAAGCGGAACATTACTTGAGCCCGTTTGGCCGCTGGTGTGTTGCGCCAGGCCGGGAACGCAGCCTTGGCCGAGTCGATGGCCGCTTGAATGGTGTCGCGGCCGGCCAGCGGTACTTGATGGATCACCTGGCCGGTGGACGGGTTGTACACGTCTGCGCTGCCGCCGTTGCCGGCCACCAGTTCGCCATTAATTAGATGTGCAATACGGCTCATGCCGGGCTCCTGAGCAAAGGGTCTTATAAAGAGGGTCGGATCAGTCGATCTTGTTCAGTACTTCGCCCACGGCATCGAACAGGCGATCCAGGTCTTGGGGTTTGCTGTTGAACGTCGGCCCGAATTGCAAGGTATCGCCGCCGAAGCGCACGTAAAACCCGGCCTTCCACAACGCCATGCCTGCCTCGAACGGCCGCACGATGGCGTCGCCGTCGCGCCCGGCAATCTGGATCGCGCCGGCCAGGCCATAGTTGCGGATATCGATGACGTTCTTCGCGCCTTTCAAGCCGTGCAGGGCATTTTCAAAATGCGGCGCGACGTCGGCCACGCTTTGCACCAGGTTTTCCTTTTGCAGCAAGTCCAGCGCCGCCAACCCCGCCGCGCAGGCCACGGGGTGGGCCGAATAGGTGTAGCCGTGGGGGAATTCCACTGCGTACTCCGGCGTCGGCTGGTTCATGTAGGTCTGGTAGATCTCGCTGCTGGCAATCACTGCACCCATGGGGATGGCGCCGTTGGTGACTTGTTTGGCGATGCACATCAGGTCCGGCGTCACGCCAAAGCTGTCGGCGCCGAACATCGCGCCGGTACGGCCAAACCCGGTGATGACTTCGTCGAACACCAGCAGGATGTTGTGTTGGTCGCAGATCTCGCGCAGGCGTTGCAGGTAGCCCTGGGGCGGCACCAACACGCCGGCGGAACCGGCCATCGGCTCGACGAACACTGCCGCGATGTTGGACGCATCGTGCAGCTCAATGAGTTTGAGCAGTTCGTCCGCCAGGGCAATACCGCCCTGCTGCGGCATGCCGCGCGAATAGGCGTTGCTCGCCAGCAGGGTGTGGGGCAAGTGATCGACGTCCATCATGGCCTGGCCGAACAGTTTTCGGTTGCCATTGACCCCGCCCAGGCTGGTGCCGGCGATGTTGACGCCGTGATAGCCCCGGGCGCGGCCGATCATTTTGGTCTTGGTGGCTTGCCCCTTGAGGCGCCAGTAGCCGCGCACCATTTTCACTGCGGTGTCCGCGCACTCGGAACCGGAGTCAGTGAAGAACACGTGGTTGAGGTTGCCGGGGGTCAGTTCGGTGATTTTCTCCGCCAGTTGGAATGACAGCGGATGGCCATATTGGAAACCCGGTGAGTAGTCCAGAGTGCCCAGTTGCTTGGCTACCGCTTCTTGGATTTCCTTGCGGGTGTGCCCCGCGCCGCAGGTCCACAGGCCCGACAGCGAGTCATACACCCGGCGGCCCTTGTCATCGATCAGATAGCTGCCCTCAGCCGCCACGATCAAACGCGGGTCGCGCTGGAAATTGCGGTTGGCGGTATAGGGCATCCAATGGGCGTCGAGCTTGAGTTGGCTGGCCAGGGATGTGGTCGCGTTTTCGGGCATGTTCATGAGCAGAACCTCAACAGGCGAAAGGCAATGTCGGACAAAAGCGTGATTGCGACTAAGTTGCCACGGCGATAAAGTCGGTGAAATCCAACTTTTCTAACCTTCAGTCAGGCCATGACTAAACTATGAGCACCCGCCGCCCCGATCCACTGGCCCAAGTCAGCGACTTCGACATCCGCCTGCTGCGCATCTTTCGCAGCGTGGTCGAATGCGGCGGTTTCTCTGCCGCCGAGTCCGTGCTCGGGATTGGCCGCTCGGCCATCAGCCAACAGATGAGCGACCTCGAACAACGCCTCGGCCTGCGCCTATGCCAACGCGGCCGCGCAGGGTTTTCCCTGACAGAGGAAGGCCGTGAGGTGTACCAGTCGGCCCTGCAGCTATTAAGTGCCCTGGAAAGTTTTCGTACCGAGGTCAACGGCCTACACCTACACCTGCGCGGCGAGTTGACCATCGGCCTGACCGACAACCTGGTAACCGTCCCCCACATGCGCATCACCCACGCCCTGGCCCAGCTCAAGGAGCGCGGGCCGAACGTGCAGATCCAGATCCGCATGATCGCCCCCAGCGAGGTGGAACAAGGGGTGCTCGACGGTCGTCTGCATGTCGGCGTGGTGCCCCAGGCCAGCGCGCTCTCGGGGTTGGACTACCAACCCTTGTACAGCGAGCGCTCGCTGCTGTACTGCGCGGTGGGCCACCCACTGTTCTATGTCGATGACCAGCAACTCGAAGACCTGCGCCTCAACAGCCAGGATGCCATCGCCCCGACCTTCCGCCTGCCCGCTGAGATCCAGGCCCATTACCAGGCCCTCAACTGCACCGCCAGCGCCTCGGACCGCGAAGGCATGGCATTTTTGATCCTCACCGGGCGCTACATCGGCTACCTTCCCGACCACTACGCCCAGCTCTGGGTCCAGCAGGGGCGGCTGCGGGCACTCAAACCCGCGTCGCGCTTCTATGACCTGAGCCTGGCCTCGGTCACGCGCAAGGGCCGGCGCCCCCACCTGGTGCTGGAAAGCTTCCTCAAAGCCTTGGCCGCAACGAGCTAAGGCTTTTATGACCGTAAGACTTGTCTGATATGCCCCGGTAAGTTATCTGTGCACAGGCTGCACCCACGGACCTGTTCGGAATTGCCCATGACCCTTGAAGTCCCCGCCCACACCGCCGCGCCCAGCGGCAAACCGGCCAGCCGCATTCGCCAGAAGAATGAAGAGGCGATTCTCAAGGCCGCCGAAGATGAATTCGCCCGCCACGGGTTCAAAGGCACCAGCATGAACACCATCGCGCAAAAGGCCGGGCTGCCCAAGGCGAACCTGCACTACTACTTCACCCACAAATTGGGGCTGTATGTGGCGGTGCTGAGCCACATCATCGAGTTGTGGGACAGCACCTTCAACACCCTCACCGCCGAGGACGACCCGGCCCAGGCGCTGACGCGCTACATCCGCGCCAAAATGGAGTTCTCGCGGCGCCAGCCCCAAGCCTCGCGGGTTTTCGCCATGGAGATCATCAGCGGCGGTGAGTGCCTGAGCGAATATTTCACCCAGGACTACCGCACCTGGTTCACCGGCCGCGCCGCGGTGTTCCAGGCCTGGATCGACGCCGGCAAGATGGACCCGATAGACCCGGTGCACCTGATCTTTCTGCTGTGGGGCAGCACCCAGCACTATGCCGATTTCGCCACGCAGATCTGCCGCGTTACGGGCCGCGCCAAGCTTACCCGCCAGGACATGGACGCCGCCGGCGATAACCTGATCCGCATCATCCTCAAGGGCTGCGGCCTCACGCCCAGCCTATAGAGCCTTGTCCATGCCCTTCACCCTGGCCGGCCTTTGCGAGTACCGCGAAGAGATCCGCAAAAGCCGCTTTATCGCCCTCGCCGCCCCCGTCACCAGCGCCGCCGAGGCCCAGGCCTTTATTGAGCAGCACAGCGACCTGAACGCCTCCCACAACTGCTGGGCGTGGAAAGTCGCCGAGCAGTACCGCAGCAGCGACGACGGCGAGCCCGGTGGCACCGCCGGGCGCCCCATCCTTGCCGCCATTGAGGCGCAGGCCTGCGACCAGGTCGCGGTGCTGGTGATCCGCTGGTACGGCGGCATTCAACTGGGCACCGGCGGCCTCGCCCGGGCCTACGGCGGCAGCGCCAACAAATGCCTGCAAGGCGCCGAACGCATCGCGTTGGTCAGCCGAGTCCCCCTGGCATGCGCCTGTGGCTTCAACGAACTGGCGGTGGTCCGGTTACGGGTCACCGAGCTCGGTGGCCTGGTGCTGGACGAGACTTTCACCGGCAACGGTGTCGAGCTGCAACTGGGCGTGGCCGAGGAACACATCGGCCTGTTGCAGCGCCAACTGGCCGACCTCAGCCGCGGGCGTATCGTGCTCCATCGCTGAGTACGGCCACAGGCCCGCGAGCAGTTGTCCACAGCCGCAACTTGCTCACATCTACTGTGCACCCGGCTGTGGATAACCTGAGCACATTTCCCTGGACGCCTTCTGCAACGGGGCTTTGCGGGGTTTGTACGTTTTTTGTCCATTTACTCCAGATCGAGGTAAATCCCGGCCAAAAACAATCGCTTAGCTCGCTTTTTTCATTGCCTGCGGGCCGCCTGCAACGGCTTCAGTTTGCGCACAATTACTGTGGAGCAAGCTGTGGATAACCCGTGTAACGCTCGCTCAACCGCAGAAACGGCAGCGTTCGCAGGCGATTGATCGTTTTTTGAACAGCGCTCCAGATCTCAAAACAGCGCTTGTTATGCACAAGCGCCTACACCGCGGTGGGAGCGCTGCGCACTCCAGCGCGGGCGAGCCCGCTTGCTACAACGGCCGCGGGTTGGCGCATGGGCCAGAGTTGAGCCACGGCCCAGGCCAGTTCGCAGAACAGGATCAGGCCAATCAGCACGCTGGCACCCTGGCTCAAGGCGTAAACCTGCCAAGTGGCGAAGAGCAATCGCCCCGCCGCATCGTAACGGCCGAACGCCAGTTGCGGATCACGAATGCGCAACACCGACCACACGCACACAATCGAGCCCATCAAGTTAGCCATCAGCATGTGCGCCGGCTCGAAAGGTGGCAGCTCGCCAGGCAGGTCGTAAGCCCGGGCCAGGGCCTGCAAGCTGCCGTGCAGCAGGGTGAAGGTCCAGGGTGTGACGAACATCAGGGTCATCAGCAAGTCGTACCAGCCGCTGGCGCGCACCAGCCGGCGATATTGCGGGGCAGTCCACATCGGGTGTTGCTCCATCGATTCAAGGAACACCGAGGCTAAGGCCTGGAGTATGCTCCAAGGTCAAGCCCCCTTGAGACGTCCCATGCGAATCGGCGAATTGGCCCAGGCCTGCGCGGTCAGCCGCGACACCTTGCGCTTCTACGAACAACGCGGCCTGATCGCCGCCCAGCGCAGCGCCAACGGTTACCGCCACTACCCGGCGCAAATGGTGCAACTGGTGCTCTACATCAAGACCGCCCAGCGTCTAGGCTTTAGCCTCGGCGAGATCGGCGCCAGCGTGGCCGGGTTGTGGCAGGCCAGCGATCCCGACAGCGCCGTCACACAACTGCTGCAAGACAAGCTCACCCTGATCGAAACCCGCATGGCCGAGCTCGGCGCGCTGCGTGAAGAGTTGCAGCAACGGCTCAGCCAAAGCTGTCCACTTAAACCCTGATTTAAGGAAGCCACTTATGAACACTGCAAAAACCGCCCTTATCATCGGCGCCTCGCGTGGCCTGGGCCTGGGCCTGGTCAAGCAACTGCTGGGCGACGGCTGGCAGGTCACCGCCACCGTGCGCGACCCGCAAAAAGCCCAGGCGCTGCAAGCCTTGGGCAATGTGCGCATCGAAACCCTGGACATGGACGACCAACACGCCGTCATCGCCCTCAGCCAACGCCTCAAGGAGCAGACCTTCGACCTGCTGTTCGTCAACGCGGGCGTCAAGGGCCCGGACGACCAGCGCCCGGGCCAGGCGAGCCTGGCGCAAGTCGGCCAGTTGTTCTTCACCAACGCGGTGGCGCCGATCAACCTGGCGCAGCGCTTCGTCGGGCAGATCCGCGAAGGCAGCGGCGTGCTGGCGTTCATGAGTTCGGTGCTGGGCAGCGTGACCATTGCCGACGCGCCGGAGATGGCGCTGTACAAGGCCAGCAAAGCGGCGCTGAACTCGATGACCAACAGTTTCGTCGCGCAACTGGACGGGCAGGCGCTGACGGTGCTGTCGATGCACCCTGGCTGGGTGAAAACCGACATGGGCGGCGAAGACGCGCACATCGACGTCGAGACCAGCACCCGCGGCCTCGTCCAGCAGGTCAACGCCTATGCGGGCAAGGGCGGGCATCACTTCATCGACTACCGTGGCGAGACAATTGCCTGGTAACACCCGCCCCAAACCGCCGTTGCCCCCGGCCCGCCGCCGGGGGTAGACTGCGCCCTTCGCCCCCCAAGGCGACCCTGGATCAGCAGACAGGGCATCACTGAGCTGGCAACCCTGAACCCCACTTTCAGAGGAGCCGGCCACCATGCCTGCCATCCGTACCTGGTTAAAAAACCCCCTCGCGATCTACACCGCCAACGCCCTCGATGCCAGCGGCGGCCTCGTCCTGCAGGACGGCGTCATTGTCGAAGTCCTCGGCGCCGGGCAGCAGCCATCGGCACCTTGCGCGCAAGTGTTCGACGCCCGCGAGCATGTGATCCTGCCGGGGCTGATTAACACCCATCACCACTTCTACCAAACCCTCACCCGCGCCTGGGCGCCCGTGGTCAACCAACCGCTGTTCCCCTGGCTCAAGACCCTCTACCCGGTGTGGGCGCGCCTGACCCCGGAAAAACTCGCCCTGGCCAGCAAAGTGGCCCTGGCCGAACTGCTGCTCTCAGGCTGCACCACCGCCGCCGACCACCATTACCTGTTCCCCGAAGGCCTGGAAAACGCCATCGATGTGCAGGTGCAAAGCGTGCGCGAACTGGGCATGCGCGCCATGCTCACCCGCGGTTCGATGAGCCTGGGCGAAGCCGATGGTGGCCTGCCGCCACAGCAGACCGTGCAACAGGGCGAAGTGATCCTGGCCGACAGCCAGCGCCTGATCGCCCAGTACCACGAACGCGGCGCCGGGGCGCAGATCCAGATCGCCCTGGCACCCTGCTCGCCGTTTTCGGTGACACCGCAAATCATGGCCGCCAGCGCCGAACTGGCCAACAGCTTGGACGTGCGCCTGCACACCCACCTGGCCGAAACCCTTGATGAAGAGGACTTCTGCCTGCAACGCTTCGGCCTGCGCACCGTCGACTACCTGGACAGCGTCGGCTGGCTCGGCCCGCGCACCTGGCTGGCCCACGGCATTCACTTCAACCCCGATGAAATCGCGCGCCTGGGCGCGGCGGGCACTGGCGTCTGCCATTGCCCCAGCTCCAACATGCGCCTGGCCTCGGGGATCTGCCCGACCCTGGAACTGCAAGCCGCCGGCGCACCCATCGGCCTGGGCGTGGACGGCTCGGCGTCCAACGATGCTTCCAACATGATCCTGGAAACCCGCCAGGCCCTGTACCTGCAACGCCTGCGCTACGGCGCCGAGAAAATCACCCCCGAGTTGGTACTCGGCTGGGCCACCCGTGGCTCGGCGAAACTGCTGGGGCGCAGCGACATCGGTGAATTGGCGGTGGGCAAACAGGCAGACCTGGCGCTGTTCAAACTCGACGAACTGCGCTTCTCCGGCAGCCACGACCCGATCTCGGCACTGCTGCTGTGCGGCGCCGACCGTGCCGACCGGGTGATGGTCGCCGGCCAGTGGCGAGTGATCGACGGCCAGATCGAAGGCCTGGACCTCAAGGGCCTGATCGCCGACCACAGCCAGGCAGCGCGGCGGTTGATTGCGGGCTGACTCCGTAGTGGGGTGAAAAAACAACTGTGGAAACGGGCCCGCCCGCGATGAGGCGGATCCAGGCGATACATTTCTTGCAACTGATAGACCGCCATAGCGGGTAAGCCCGCACCCACACAGCCAACTCCCGCTAAACCCCCAACAACGACAACATGATGAAGGTGGCAAACAGCACGAAGTGGGTCATCCCTTCGATGGCGTTGGTTTCGCCGTCGTTGAGGTTGATCGCGCTGACGACCAGAGTGATGAGCACCATCACCGTTTGCACCGGGGTCATGGCCATTTGAAACGGCTGGCCGGTGTACAGGGCCATGGCCTCCATCACCGGCACCGTGAGGATCACCGTCGACAGCGACGCCCCCAACGCGATGTTGACCACTGACTGCATGCGGTTGGCCAGGGCCGCGCGCAGTGCGGTGAGGATTTCCGGCGCGGCGCTGATGGCTGCCACCAGGATCGCCGTCATCACCGGCGGCGCGCCGCTGCCTTCCAGGCCCAGGTCGAGGGTCTGGGACATCACCTCGGCCAACGCGCCAATCGACACCACCCCCGCCACCAGAATCGCCACGCTCGTGCCCAGGGCTATGGCCGGCGCCTCTTCGGCCTGGGCCTTGGGCCGGCGTTTCTCTGGGTAGCTGTAGCTGAAAAAGTAGCTGTGGGGCCCCACCTGCATACGCAGGAACAACGTATAAAGCACCACCATCGCGCCGATGGTGAAAGCCGAATAGAGCTTCCAGTCCGCCTTGGGAATGAACTCCGGCACCACCATCGACACCCCCATCGCCGTGAGGATCATCACGCTGTAAGTGCGTGCCGAGTCGTCGTTATACGACTGCTCGCCGTGCTTGATACCGCCCATCAACGCGGCGAGGCCGAGGATGCCGTTGATGTCGAGCATCACCGCCGAATAGATGGTGTCGCGCACCAGGGTGGGCGAGGCCTCGTTGCTCATCATGATCGCCAGGATCACCACCTCCACCAGCACCGCCGACAGGGTCAGGATCATGGTGCCGTAGGGGTCGCCGACCTTCTCCGCCAGCAACTCGGCATGGTGGGCCACGCGCATCGAGGCGCAGACGATAAAACCGATCAGCACCAGGCCACCGACCAGCGCCACCCTCTGCCCGCTGTGCAGCAGCCAGTGTTCCAACGCATAGGCGACGGCGGCGGCAAGCAGCGCCAACAGCAGAAAACTTTCTTGCTTGAGCAATGTGAGCATGGCGGGCCTTTTTGGCGGGGCGCGGGAGCCCATGTGACTGCGGCACGCCGCTAACGTTTCGTTACACCTTAGCGCACCAGCAACCGCCGGCCCTCTTGTGCTTTGCCCTTTTCTGGCTTGCCGGCGTAGGAACAGGCTGCACCTTGCCCCAGGCAAAAAACTTCCCTTCTGCAAAGAAGGAAACGGCGCGATTCACCACTCAGTCAGGTTTTGCCGAAAAATCCGACTCGCCCTGTAGAATGCCGCCATTGCACCTGATGAGAACCACACAATGTACGACTGGCTCAACGCCCTGCCCAAGGCCGAACTGCACCTGCACCTGGAGGGTTCGCTGGAGCCCGAGCTGCTGTTCGCCCTGGCCGAACGCAACAAGATCGCCTTGCCGTGGAACGACGTCGATACCTTGCGCAAGGCCTACGCCTTCAACAACCTGCAAGAGTTTCTCGACCTCTACTACCAGGGCGCGGACGTGCTGCGCACCTCCCAGGATTTCTACGACCTGACCTGGGCCTACCTGCTGCGCTGCAAGGCGCAGAACGTGGTGCACACCGAACCGTTCTTCGACCCACAGACCCACACCGACCGCGGTATCCCTTTTGAAGTGGTGCTCAACGGCATCGCCAGCGCCCTCAAAGATGGCGAGCAACAATTGGGCATCACCAGTGGCTTGATCCTCAGCTTCCTGCGCCACCTGAGCGAGGCCGAAGCCGAAAAAACCCTCGACCAGGCGCTGCCGTTTCGCGAAGCCTTTGTCGCTGTGGGGTTGGACAGTTCAGAGATGGGCCACCCGCCCAGCAAGTTCCAACGGGTGTTCGACCGCGCCCGCGGCGAAGGCTTCCTGACCGTCGCCCACGCTGGCGAAGAAGGCCCGCCGGAGTACATCTGGCAAGCCATCGACCTGCTGAAAATCCAGCGTATCGACCATGGCGTGCGGGCCATCGAAGACGAGCGGCTGATGCAGCGCATCATCGACGAACAGATCCCGCTGACCGTGTGCCCTTTGTCCAACACCAAACTGTGCGTGTTCGACCACATGTCTCAGCACAACATCCTGGACATGCTCGAACGCGGGGTGAAGGTGACGGTGAACTCCGATGACCCGGCCTACTTCGGCGGCTACGTCACCGAGAACTTCCACGCCCTGCACACCCACCTGGGCATGACCCAGGACCAGGCCCGACGCCTGGCGCAAAACAGCCTCGATGCACGGCTGGTCAAACCCTGACACGCAGCCCTGACTTACACAGGTTCAAACACCACTGTAGGAGCGCTGCGCACTCCAGCGCGGGCAAGCCCGCTTGCTACAACGAGGCCTCGCTGAGTTCTTCGAGGGTCTTGCCACGGGTTTCCATGCCGAACCGCCAGACCACCAGCGCCGCGATCACGAAACACGCGGCACCCAGGGCAAACACCCCGCCCTGGCCGGTGATGGGGAATACCAGCCCCGTCACCAAGGGCCCAAGCAACGAACCGACGCGGCCAATGGCCGAGGCGAACCCGGAACCCGTGGCCCGCGCCGAGGTGGGGTACAACTCCGGTGTATAGGTGTAGAGCACCGCCCACATGCCGAACAGGAAAAACTGCATCAACAACCCCGAGCCGACCAACAGGCTGATATTGCCGCCAAATACCGCGCTCTGCCCGTAGACAAACGCCATCACCCCGCCACCGAGCAGGGCGACGACGCACACCGGTTTGCGCCCCCAGCGCTCCACCAGCCACGCGGCCATCAAGAAGCCCGGAATTCCGCCCAGGGAAATCACCACGGTGTAATACACCGACTGCGTGACCGCGAACCCCGACTGCTGCAGCAACGCGCTCAGCCAGGAAGTCAGGCCATAGAAGCCCAGCAGGGCGAAGAACCACACGCTCCAGATCATCATCGTGCGTTGCCGGTAAAGCGGCGACCAGAGCTCGGCGAACGCGGAAAAGAACGTCACCGGGCGCAGCGGCTGACGTGGCAGGCGTACCGGCTGTGGCAATTGCTGGCAGTTGAGCGAGGCGCGTACCCGTTCCTCGATGCCGCACAGAACCCTGTCGGCTTCCTCGTGATGTCCGGCCTGCTCCAGCCAGCGCGGCGACTCGGGGATAAAAAAGCGAATCGCCAGGACGAACACCGCTGGCACCGCCAGCACCAGAAAAATGTCGCGCCAGCCAATCACCGGCAACAGGAAGTACGACAGCACCCCCGCCGCGACGAAACCGATAGGCCAGAAGCCGTCCATCAAGGCGATGTAGCGCCCGCGCCGCTGGGCCGGGATCAACTCCGAGAGCATCGACTGGGCAATCGGGAACTCCATGCCCATGCCAATCCCCAGGAGGATGCGAAACAGCGTCAGGGTCTCCACCGTTTGCGCGGTGGAGCACAGGTAACTGGCCACGCCCCACAACACGATGCTCCACTGGAACACCGGCTTGCGCCCGAAACGGTCGGCCAACATGCCCGACAGCGAAGCGCCCAGGACCATGCCGAAAAAGCTCGCACTGACCAGCAACCCCGCTTGCGCGGTGCTCAGGCCGAACTCGGCTTTGATCGAGCCGAGCAGGAACGTCATCATCGCCAGGTCCATGGAGTCGAAAAAGAACGCCAGGGCGATGATGATGAAAATCAGCCGGTGGTAGCCACTGATGGGCAACCGCTCCAGGCGTTCAGCGGCGCTGTATCCGTCAATTCCCATGCACCCGTCTCCCATACCGAAAATGGTCGGGCCGAGTGTGCGTGATCGTTGGGTGCGGCAACGGCTGGATGCGACTTGCCTACACTCATGAGCGACGCATGAAAAACCAAGTTACACAGAGATCATCGCGGGTGAATCAGGTGGCCATTTCCAGGCTCTGCGCCCGGGCGAGCCGGTTGATTTCCCGCTCCCCCAAGGGTGACAGCTGTAAAGCCCGTGACTCGTTCGGCACCGTCACCCAACCCGACTGGATGAACAGTTGCAGCAACCCGGCGCCCAGCGCCCCACCCAGGTGCGGGCGGCGCTCGCTCCAGTCCGGGCAGGAGCAGGCAACTTGCCCTGGACGCTGGGCCAGGGCCTGGATGAAAATTCCGCGCGTCGCCAACTGGGTCGCGCCTTTGCTGGTCACGACGATACGCTGGGGCAGTTGCTCGATCCAACCGGCGTCCAGCAGGCGCTGGTACAGGTCGGCCGCCAGTTCGCCGCCCAGGTGATCCTGGCAGATGCGTGCCTTGAGCAAGGAAGAGGCCGGCCCCTGGTTTTTCGCAGCGCCAATGCTGCGTTTGAAGATCGCCGGCAAGGTGCGCGGCGCGCTGACGGCCGAGGCGCTGGCCAGGGCTTCGACAGCGACACCGATTTCGGGAGCGGCAAGGCGGAAAAAGCGCTTGCGGCCACGCTCCTCCACCCGCAGCAGGCCACCGGCGGACAACCGCGCCAAGTGGGCACTGGCCGAGGAAGGGGACAGGCCGGCCAGCAACGCCAATTCTTCGGATTGGCGGGCGGTTCCGTCCATCAAGGCCCACATCATTGCACTACGCTTGGGGTCCGCCAGTAAGGTGGCAATTTGGCTGATGCAAGGTGCGTATTCCATTTATTCACTCCCTGTTGAATCGTTCGTCTACTACGCGCAGACATATTGACCAGTAATACAGCACTGGCCAAGACGTGAAAACCGCCATAAACCGGCCGTATTCACAAACTAAGGCGATCAACTTCTTCGAAATAACCGAATAGGCTCAACTTCGAACGTTAGCTATTCAACCGAATTAAACACGGACTCTGCGGTTCGAAGTTAAAGGCGGATAAATAGGCGGGCGCCAGTATAAACGTGAAACACGGCGGTTCCCGCTCGGTGAAAACCAAGGCATGCGATAGTTACTGACAGAATTTTCTTTATTTACACGTCGCTATTCATCACTTTCAAGTAAGCCTTGCAACTGTGCGGACAACTTCTCACACCGCAGCCTGAGCATTTCACGCAGCAAGTTCACTGGCTTACTTAACTGTGCGCGATGTGCGCACAACAAATTCAGCGGTGCACGCTCGCCCTGCAACTCGGGCAGCAGGACGCGCAAACGCCCGGCCTGCACGTCCGCGGCCACATCCAGCCAGGATTTGTACGCCACCCCGGCACCGGCCACCGCCCACCGGCGCACCACGTCGGCATCATCACTGAAGCGGTCGCCGCTGACTGTCAGACTCACCTCCCGTTTGCCATCGTGAAAATGCCAATGGTCGTGAACCCTGCTACCGAGCATGAACAACAGGCAATTGTGCTGCGCTAACTGTTCCAACTGACGAAGCTCGCCATGCCGCGCCAGGTAAGCGGGCGCGGCGCACAGCACGCGGCGGTTGTCGGCGGCGATGGGCAGGGCCACCAGGCTTGAGTCTTCCGGCGCGCCATAGCGCAAAGCCACATCCACCGGTTGGCGAAACAGGTCGGCAATGCGGTCGCCCAGCAGCAGGCGCACGGTGAGTTGTGGGTGTTCACGCTGGAACTCATCGAGCCAGGGCACCAGCAGGTTGCGGCCAAAATCCGACGGGGCAGACAACTGCAACACGCCGCTGACCTGATCCTGCCCACGCGCCAACAGGCGCCGTCCCTCCTCCAGGCTGCCCAGCGCCGCCCGGGCGTACGCCAAAAAGCCTTCGCCCTCGGCGGTCAGGCGCAGGCTGCGGGTGGAGCGGGCCAGTAGCCGCGCGCCCAGTTGCTGCTCGATGCGCTTGAGGGCGGCACTGGCCACCGCCGGCGACAGGTCCATGGCCCGCGCCGCCGCCGACAGGCTGCCAAGGTCGGCTGCACGTACAAACAACTGCAAATCATCAAATCGCAACATCGGCTCGCCCGCGCATTATCAACAAAACATTGAAAGAGACTGCTGTTGTAGCGGGTTTTATCTTCAATAGAAATAGCCAATCATTCGCCCCAGCCCTGCACTCACTCCCCCTTCTCTGGAGCCACCATGAAAGCCATCGCCTATTACCACTCGTTGCCCATCACTGACCCCAACGCCCTGCAAGACATCGAACTGCCCGCCCCCGTGGCCGGCCCGCGCGACCTGTTGGTGGAGGTCAAGGCCGTTTCCGTCAACCCGGTGGACACCAAGGTGCGCCAGAACGTCCAACCCGAGGGCGGCGCCGCCAAAGTGCTGGGCTGGGACGTCGCCGGGGTGGTCAGCGCCGTGGGCAGCGAAGTGACCCTGTTCAAGGCTGGCGACCGGGTGTACTACGCCGGCTCCATCGCCCGCGCCGGCGGCAACAGTGAATTGCACGTGGTGGACGAACGCATCGTCGGCCACATGCCTAAAAGCCTGGGTTTTGCCGAAGCCGCCGCCCTGCCCCTGACCGCCATCACCGCGTGGGAGCTGTTGTTCGAGCGCCTGCAAATTGCCGAGGGGCCCGCCGACCTGGGACAAAGCCTGCTGATCGTCGGCGCCGCCGGGGGCGTGGGTTCGATCCTGACCCAATTGGCCAGCCAACTGACCGGGCTAAAAGTCATCGGCACCGCCTCCCGCGTACAAACCCGCGAGTGGGTCACGGCCCTGGGCGCCGACCTGGTGATCGACCACAGCCTGCCGCTGAGCCAAGCCCTCAAAGACGCAGGCCAGGCCCAGGTGACCCACGTCGCCAGCCTGACCCAAACCGACCAGCACCTGGACCAATTGGTCGAGGCCCTCGCGCCCCAGGGCAAACTGGCGCTGATCGACGACCCCAAGGCGCTGGACGTGACCAAGCTCAAGCGCAAAAGCCTGTCGCTGCATTGGGAGTTCATGTACACCCGCTCGCTGTTCGAGACCGCCGACATGCTCGAACAACACAAACTGCTCAACCGGGTGGCCCAACTGATCGACGCCGGCACCCTGAAAACCACGGTGGGCGAGCACTTCGGCACCATCAACGCGGGCAACCTGCGCCGCGCCCATGAGTTGCTGGAAAGCGGCACCGCCCGGGGCAAGATCGTGCTCGAAGGTTTCTAGAGCGCGAGGGTGGGAAACGTCCGCCGCTACCCTCGGAGGCGGACGACACCGTCAGTCAGAGACTTGACGTCGGTCATCTTCACGCCCGTATTCGGGTCTACACTCGAGGCCTTTGCAACGTTGTCTTTTAGTTGAGGAGGTCAGCCATGAAGATCCTGATAAAAGAACTGGCAAAAACCCGCACCCCGCAATGGCAAGTGCGCATCGACCAGCATGCGGTGACGTTTCGCAGCGAAGCCGAAGCCCGCGCCTTTGTCGCTACCCTGCAAGCGCGCCTGAGCGCCCCCCACCGCATCCCCGACCTTCAACAGCGCGCCGGCTAAGCGCAAACCGCTAGAGTGCTGCCTGGGCCAACGCCCGGGCGTTCTGCGCGCGGCGGGTCAGCAACGCGACACCAACCGCCAGCGCCCCGCACAGGCTGATGACCATGGCCATCGGCATGGCACTGCCGTCGTGCAACACACCCACCAGGTACGCCGCGCCGGCCGCCACACAAAACTGCAGGCAACCGAGCATCGCCGAAGCGCTGCCCGCCCGTGCGCCCTGCCCGGCCATGGCGCAGGCCGAGGCATTGGGAATGATGCAGCCCAGGCTGGCGATACAAATGAACAGCGGCACCAGCAACGGCCACAACGCCTGGGTATGCAGGCTGGCGATACCCATTAGGGTCAGGCCGGAGGCCAGGTACACCCACACCGCCCGCGTGAGCAAAAACGCCGGCCCGCGCTGGGACAACAGCCGCACATTGACCTGCGCCACCAGGATGAACCCCGCCGCATTGCTGCCGAACAGCCAGCCGTAATGCTCGGCGGGCACGCCGTAGAGCTTGATGAAGACGAACGGCGAACCGGCGATGTAGGCAAACATCCCGGCAATCGAGATACCGCCCGTCAGGGCGTGGCCGAGGAACACCCGGTCCGACAACAACCGCCCGTACTGGCGCAACGCCCCGGACAACGGCTGACGCGGCATGCCCGCGGGCAGGCTTTCCGGCAGGCCCACGGCCACCGCCACGGCGCACAGGGCACTGAACAGGGTCAACACGAGGAAAATCGACTGCCAGCCATGCAGGTTCACCAGCAGCCCGCCAAGCATCGGCGCGAGGATCGGCGCCAACCCCATCACCAGCATCAACTGCGAGAAGACCTTGGCCGAGGCCACGGCGTCGCATTTATCGCTGACCACCGCCCGGGCAATCACCATCCCCGCGCAACCGCCCAGGGCCTGGACGAAACGCGCGGCAATCAGCCATTCCAGGCTCGGCGCAAAGGCGCACGCCAGGGAGGCCAGAGTAAACAGGCTCACACCCACCAGCAGCGGCACCCGCCGCCCAAAGCGGTCGGCCACCGGCCCGTAGGCCAATTGGCCGATGGACAGGCCCAGAAAGTACACGGCCAACGTCAGTTGGATGTGTTTTTCGTCGGTGCCCAGCGCCAGGGCCATGGCCGGGAACGCGGGCAGATAGAAATCGATGGCCAAAGGGCCGAAAGCGCTCAGGGCGCCGAGGATCAGAATGGTGCGCAGATTCATCAGACATCCAGGTTGAGCAGAGTCGGCAGCCCGACAGTCTAGCCGCGCCTGGATGTCTTGAACATTCCGATAGGTCGCTAACTAATAAATAGCCTCAGGAAGCGAGTTTGGCCGGGTAGCCTTCGGCACTGATGAGGCTGATGACTTCATCGGCGGACAAGCGGCTCTCTACACCCACCTCCTTGGCCGCCAAATTGACATTGACGCTGGCCGCCGGGTCTTTAGCCTGGATCGCCTGGGTCACCGACTTGACGCAGTGACCGCACGACATACCTTGAACGTTGAATACTTGCATGACGCTTCTCCATTGCTTGAGGGTTGCCGGCAGTCTTGACCTTGCCACCATGGCAAGGTCAAGTTCTGCGATTCACTGCCGGGCTGGCAATCGTCGCGCCGCAGGGGCAAGCTGCCACCTGAATGACACCACGCAGGAGATTTCCCCATGGGCTGGCCCGCCGTAAGCCTACTCAGCATCCTTAGCCTGGTGGCCGCCGTCCCGGCCGCCACCGCCGCGCCACCGGACTACGGCGTGCTGATAATTTCCCGCGAGCGTCTGGAAGTGGCCACCTCGTGCGAGATCGGCATCTACCTCCAAGACCAACTCGCCGCCCGGCTCTTCCAGGAACAGAGCACCTCGTTCAACCTGCCGCCGGGCAACGTCTCCCTGCGCCTGAAACTGCTCCCTGGCCAAGCCCCGGGCTGCAATGCCGGGCTGCTCGCGCCGGGTTCGCAAGACATCCGCCTCAAGGCCGGCGACGTGGTGAAGTACCGCATCGCCATGAGCGAAAGCGGCATGTACCTCAAACCGGCAGAACTGGGTTACTGAGTTTCATCGGGGGGGGAGTGGGCTGGCCCGCGGTGGCGGTGTGTCAGGCCACACGGCTGTTGAATGGGCCGGCCTCATCGCGGGCAGGCTCGCTCCCACCTTTTTATCTGCCACTTATAGATGCCAGATCCCTCCCACATTTATTGCCCCTTGACCTTCCCCGCATGGCAAGGTTGATCCTGTAGGCCATTTCTACAGGGAGTAGCACCCATGTCCGAATCTATTACCTTCGATCTGCCGATTGCCGGCATGACCTGCGCCAGTTGCGCGGGGCGTGTCGAGCGGGCGTTGAGCAAGGTGCCCGGCGCCAGTGCCGTGAGTGTCAACCTGGCCACCGAACAAGCCCGCGTCCAAGCGCCGGGCGACAGCCTGCCGGCCCTGCTCGAAGCCGTGCAGCAGGCCGGCTACAGCGTGCCCAGCCAAAGCGTGGAACTGAACATCGGCGGCATGACCTGCGCCTCCTGCGCCGGCCGTGTCGAGCGGGCGCTGGGCAAGGTCGCGGGGGTGAGCAGCGTCAGCGTCAACCTGGCCAACGAGCGTGCCCATGTGCAATTGCTCGGCCACGTCGAGCCTGGCGTGCTGATCGACGCCGTGACCCGCGCCGGTTACACCGCCAGCCTCTGGCAGGCCGACCAACCACCCGCCAACGACCAGGAACAACGCCTGCGCCGCGAGCGCTGGGCGGTGATTATCGCCGTGCTCCTGGCGCTGCCGCTGGTGCTGCCGATGGTGGTGCAACCCTTCGGCCTGCACTGGATGCTCCCGGCGTGGGCGCAATTCGCCCTGGCCACCCCGGTGCAATTCATCCTCGGCGCGCGTTTTTACGTCGCCGCGTTCAAAGCCGTGCGCGCCGGTGCCGGCAACATGGACCTGCTGGTGGCCCTGGGCACCAGCGCCGGGTATGGCCTGAGTATTTACGAATGGGCCGTGGCCCCCGCCGGGCACATGCCGCACCTGTACTTTGAAGCCTCCGCCGTGGTGATCGCCCTGATCCTGGTGGGCAAATACCTGGAAAGCCGCGCCAAACGCCAGACCGCCAGCGCCATCCGCGCCCTCGAAGCCTTGCGCCCGGAGCGGGCGATCCAGGTGATCGACGGCCGCGAGCAGGACGTGGCCATCAGCGCCCTGCGCCTGGATGACCTGGTGCTGGTCAAGCCCGGCGAGCGCTTCCCCGTGGACGGTGAAGTGGTCGAAGGCCAAAGCCACGCCGACGAAGCCCTTATCAGCGGCGAAAGCCTGCCCGTGCCCAAGCAACCGGGCGACAAAGTCACCGGCGGCGCCATCAATGGCGAAGGCCGCTTGCTGGTGCGCACCCAGGCCCTGGGCGCCGAAACCGTGCTGGCACGGATCATTCGCCTGGTCGAAGACGCCCAGGCCGGCAAGGCACCCATCCAGAAACTGGTGGACAAAGTCAGCCAGGTGTTCGTCCCCGTGGTGCTGCTGATCGCCCTCGCCACCCTGATTGGCTGGTGGTGGTACGGCGCGCCGCTGGAAGTGGCAGTGATTAACGCCGTCGCCGTGTTGGTGATCGCCTGCCCGTGTGCCCTGGGCCTGGCCACGCCCACCGCGATCATGGCCGGTACCGGCGTGGCCGCGCACCACGGCATCCTGATTAAAGACGCCGAAGCCCTGGAGCGGGCCCACGAAGTCAGCGCCGTGGTCTTCGACAAAACCGGCACCCTGACCTCCGGCAAACCGCAGATCGCCCACCTGCAAGCCCTGGACGGTGATGAAAACACCCTGCTGCAACTGGCCGGCGCCCTGCAACGCGGCAGCGAACACCCCTTGGCCAAAGCCGTGCTCGACGCCTGTGACGAACGTCAATTGCCGGTGGCCGATGTCAGCGCCAGCCAATCCCTGACCGGGCGCGGCATCGCCGGCACCCTCGATGGCCGCCAATTGGCCCTGGGCAACCGCCGCATGCTGGTGGAAAGCGGCCTGGACCAAGGCGCGCTCAACGCCCTGGCGCAAGACTGGGAAACCGAAGGCCGCACCCTGTCCTGGTTGATCGAACAGAGCCCGCAACCCCGGGTACTGGGCCTGTTCGCCTTTGGCGACACCCTCAAGCCCGGCGCCCTGCTGGCCGTGCGCGAACTGACCGCACAAGGCATCAGCAGTCATTTGCTTACCGGTGACAACCGTGGCAGCGCCAAAGTGGTGGCCGAGGCCCTGGGCATCCGCGACGTGCACGCCGAAGTGCTGCCCGCCGACAAAGCCGCCACCGTGGCGCACCTGAAAAAAACCGGCGTCGTGGCGATGGTCGGCGACGGTATCAACGACGCCCCGGCGCTGGCGGCGGCCGATATCGGCATCGCCATGGGCGGCGGCACGGACGTGGCCATGCAAGCGGCCGGCATCACCCTGATGCGCGGCGACCCACGCCTGGTGCCCGCGGCCCTGGAAATCAGCCGCAAGACCTACGCGAAAATCCGCCAGAACCTGTTCTGGGCCTTCATCTATAACCTGGTGGGCATTCCGCTGGCCGCGTTTGGCCTGCTCAACCCGGTACTGGCCGGCGCGGCGATGGCGCTGTCGAGCGTCAGCGTGGTGAGCAACGCCCTGCTGCTCAAAACCTGGAAACCCAAAGACCTGGAGAAAGCAGAATGAACATCGGCCAAGCAGCCCGCCAAAGCGGTCTGAGCGCCAAAATGATTCGCTACTACGAGTCCATCGGCCTGCTCAAACCCGCACAGCGCAGCGACAGCGGCTATCGCCTGTACAGCAGCGACGACCTGCACTCGTTGGCGTTTATCAAGCGCTCGCGGGATCTGGGGTTTTCCCTGGAAGAAGTCGGCAAGTTGCTGACCCTGTGGCAGGACCGGCAACGGGCCAGCGCCGACGTGAAGGCGCTGGCGCGCCAGCATATTCTGGAGCTGGAGCTGAAAATCCGCGAACTGGGGCAATTGCGCGACACCTTGCAGGACCTGGTGGAGCACTGCCAGGGCGACGACCGCCCCGACTGCCCGATCCTCAAGGAACTGGCCAGCGGCCCCTGCTGCGCCTGACTGGCAGACCAAAATCACCCTGTAGAGGCGGGTCTGTGGGAGCGGGCTTGCCCGCGATAGCGGTGCATCAGGCAGCCCGCCAGCGCGGGCAAGCCCCTTGCGGCAGGCTCGCCCAACACCGCCATCAGAACTGCGGCGTGTACTTGACGCTGAACATCAGGTTGCGCGGGTCGCCGAAGTTGTTGTTGCCGTCCAGTTGGCTGTACCCGGAGATGATGTAGCGCTTGTCGAACAGGTTGTTGGCGTTGACCGCCAGGCCGATTTGCGGGGTGGCCTGGTAGGCCAGGCGCGCATTCCACACCGTGTAGCCGGGGATTTTGTAGGTGCGCTCATCGCCCAGGGTGTGGCTCTGGCTGGTAAAGCCCAGGCCCGCACTGACGCGGCTCAAGTCACCCGGCAACTGGTAGTCGCTCCACACCCGCAGCATATGCTTGGGAGTCCAGGGGCTGAATACCTGGCCTTTCTTGTCGGGATCTTCGAGGAACTTGGTGGTATTGAAGGTATAACCGGCAAACAGTTGCAGGCCGCTGAACACTTCGCCGCTGATTTCCGCTTCCACACCCTGGCTGCGCACTTTCCCGGACGCCGCCGAGCAATACCAACCGTCGCATTCACGCCCGCCGGCCATGTCGGTCACGGCGCGGTTCTTGTGGTCGTAGCGGAACACCGCCAGCGAGGTGTTGACCCGCCCGTCCAGCAACTCGCCCTTGAGGCCCAACTCATAGTTGCTGCCGATGATCGGCTTGAGCACCGCGCCATCGGTGGAGCGCACGCTCTGCGGCTCGAACACGTCGTTGTAGCTGGCGTACACCGCCCACTCGCGGCTCAGGTCATAAACCAGGCCCAGGTACGGCGTGACTTCGCCGGTTTCGGTCATGGCGCTGGCCTGCGCCGCACTGCCGGGGAAGGTGGCGCGGTACACGGTGTCTTTGTAGCTGTAGTCGTACTCGCTCACGCGGGCACCGACCACGGCGGTCAGCGGTTCGGCCAACTTGACCCGCCAACTGCCATACATGCCTTTCTGGCGGATGTCGTATTCGCTGAAGCTGCTGCGCCCGCCGTTCTTGCTCATGATCTCGTCGTAGCTGGGCTCGGGGCGGTTGTGGTCGATGTCGAAAATCGTGCCACGGTCCTCGAACTGGCGTGCCCACATGTCATCGGAGGTGAGCTTGGAGTAGTTGCCGCCCAAGGTGATTTCCTGGGCCAGGGAAAACGCCTCGAACCGGCCGTTGACGAACAGGTCCAGGCCCAACTTGGTGGAGTCGAAATCGGTGATCCAGTCGGCGTACTCCACGCCGCTGCCATCGGGCTCAAGGCCATTGCCGGCGCTCTGGATACGTTGCTGCTTGGACGAATTGGTTTCCTTCATGCCCACCGCCGCGACCTTGAGTTTCCAGTCGTCGTTGAAGCGGTGCTCCAGGTCGGCGTAGACCGTGCTCTGCTCGATATCGGCCTGGTTCCAGCGCGCGCCGGTGTAGGTCGAGCGCGGCACCTTGAGCGGCGAGCCGTTGGCGTAACGAGGCAAGCCGCGAATCATCGGCCGCGAGTCGTCGTCGGTGTAGCTCATGCCCACGCCCAGGGTGGTGTCGGGAGTAAGGTCGAAATCCAGGGCGCCATACAGCGAATGAGTTTTGCTGTGTTCGTAGTCGATGAACGATTGGCTCTGGTCTTCGTCGGCGACAAACCGCCCGCGCACCGTGCCCTCGGCGTTGAGCGGCCCGCCCGCGTCCAGCTGCAGGCCGTAGTGGTCCCAACTGCCGGCCTTGGCGGTCAGCGCCACGGTGGGCGCAGCCTGGCCGCGCTTGCGCACCAGGTTCACCGCGCCACCCGGGCTACCGGTGCCCTGGAGCAGGCCGGCGGCGCCGCGCAGGATTTCCATGCGGTCGAAGAAAATCAGGTCCTGGATACCCCAGTTGCCCAGGGCGTAGGTGTTGCGCGGGATGGCCACGCCATCGTATTGCCATAGATCGATC
Organism: Pseudomonas sp. MF08875; assembly: GCF_059862525.1. Classification (NCBI taxonomy): domain Bacteria; kingdom Pseudomonadati; phylum Pseudomonadota; class Gammaproteobacteria; order Pseudomonadales; family Pseudomonadaceae; genus Pseudomonas; species Pseudomonas sp. MF08875. Next base: position 135,716 of record NZ_JCBCUW010000009.1, on the reverse strand, counting down.
TGAAAACCCCGCGCCGACAGCACCATGCCTTTGCCCACGCCTTGCACACCGACTACGCCAGTGGTCTGGTTGGCCGCATCGCGCAGGTCCACCAGGCCTTGGTCGTCCATTTGTTTGCGGGTCATCACCGTGACCGACTGGGGGATCTCCTTGAGGGTCTGGGTGCCTTTGCCAATGGTCACGGCGCGGGCGGCGTAAGACTGGGTGCCCTCGCTGGTGGCGCTCAAGACCTGGGCGTTGACGGTGGTGGCCCCCAGCTCCAGGGCGCTACCGCCTTGGGCCTGGGGCTGTACGCTGAAGTTGCCGCTGTCGGTGATGCGCAACTCCAGGCCCGTGCCGGCCAAGGCCTGTTGCAGGGCCTGCACGACAGTCATGTCGCCGCGCAGGGCGGCGGCCCGTTTGTCGGCCACCAGGGCCGAGGGCAGGGAAATCACCTGGCCGCTCTGGCTGGTGATGGCGTTGAGGGTGCGCGCCAGGCTCGCGGCCGGCAGGTCGAAATGCAGCACCTGCTGCGCCACCTCAGGGGCGGCGATAGCCATCAGCGACGGGTTGGCGGCAGCCAGGGCAATAGCCACAGCGAGGGCACGGGGCCAGGGTGTGTACACGGCGTTCTCCTGAATTTAAGTGGGCGATATCAGGAGATAGGTGGGCCGAGAAATGAAAACCGGACACGAATGAGAAGAATTCACAAAAATAGTTTCAACGCCGCGGGCCGAGCAAGGTCAGCCACGGGCCGTAGTGCTCGACCGTAATCGGCAGGGTTTCGGCCAACGCGGTCAGCGCCCGGTCCGGCTCGTCGAGGGGGAACACACCCTGCACCCGCAACTGGCGGATCTGGGGGGCCACGCGAATGATGCCGCGCCGGTACGGGCGCAACGCATCGACCACAGCCAGCAGCGGCTCGTCGAGCACACTCAGGCGCCCTTGCAGCCAATCGCCGCGGTGGCTTTCGTCGCTACTCAACGCCTCGATCCGCGCGGCGTGGAGCAACGCAGCCTGGCCTTGCTGCACATCCCGCGAGGTGCCGTCCGCGAGGCTGGCGCGCACCGCGTGTTCCAGCACCACCACGCGGGTGGCCTCGGCCTCTTGGCGCACCAGGAAACGGGTGCCCAGGGCGCGGATTTCGCCTTGGGCAGTGCGCACGCGAAACGGGCGGTTGGGGTCCGGGGCCACTTGCACGATCAACTCGCCGGCGCGCAGGTACAGCAAGCGCTGGCCGGCCTCGAAACGCACATCCACGGCGCTGTTGGCGTTGAGGCTTAACTGGCTGCCATCGGCCAGGCTGAACTGGCGGCGCTCGCCGGTGCCGGTGCGTTTGTCCGCCAGTAACATCTGCCCGGGTGTGCTCTGCGCCCCCAGCCACAGGCCCCCCGCCAGCACGCCGAACCCGGCGAGGCCGCGCAGCACCTGGCGCCGCGACGTGCCCGGTTGCAGCAGCACTTCCCGCGCCTGGCCGGGGGCGCGTGGCTCCAGGCTGCGCAAGGTGTCGTAGGCGCCGCCCAGGCGCAGCTGCAAATGCTCCCAGGCCTGGGCATTGGCCGGGTCGCGGGCCAACCACGCGGCCAAACCGGCCTGCAATTGCGGGTCGGCCTGGCCGCTGCGCAGGCGCACCATCCAATCGATGGCCTGCTCGCCCGCCCGGTCCAGGGCGGCGCGGCTCACGGCGCCACCTCGGCCAGGTACACCTGGCGCAGGGCCTGCTTCATATAACGGCTGACCGTGCGCTCGGACACGCCCAAACGCCGGGCGATCGCCACGTAGCTCAAACCGTCGAGTTGGCTGTAGAGGAAGGCGCTTTTCACAATCGCGGGCAACCCCGCCAGGGCACGGTCAATGGCACTCAAGGCTTCGATCAGCAAGGCCTGTTCTTGCGGCGAGGGCGACAATTGCTCGGGCAACGCGGCGAGGCGCTCCAGGTAGGCGATTTCCAGTTGGCGGCGCCGGTGGCGGTCGAAAATCAGGCGCCGGGCGATGGTCGACAGGTACGCCCGCGGCTGCAGGATCTGCTCCGGGTCGATGCGCGAGGCCAGCACCTGGCAGAAGGTTTCCGCCGCCGTGTCCTCGGCATCGGCGTGGTTGCGCAGGTGCCGTTGCACATGCTGCAAGAGCCAGCGGTGATGGTCACTGAAGAAGAAACCGAGCTTATTGGAAGGGGCGGACACGGGCACAGATCCCACGGCATAAATATGAATAGTTCTCATTCTATAGAGATGGGCAGCGTTACAGCAATTCGCCATCAGCCTGGCGGCCGCCAATCCAATGAAAAAGGCCCCGGCAGAAACTGCCGGGGCCTTCAGTGGCCATATCCCTATGGCCTTGCGCGTGAACCACTCGGGAGCGATGACGTAATACTGGATCGCCGATCGCTCCCCTTCTCCCGGTCCAAGCGAGAAGCTTGCGTGTTACTCGGATTTCAGGCCGTCAGCCGATACCGCTTTAACGCCTTTGATTTTCTTGGTGATGGCTACTGCGATGTCCTTCTGAGCGTCGGTTACCGCCACTTCGGAAGACAGGGAAACCACGCCTTTGTTGGTTTCGACTTTGATATCGGTGCCTGGAATGCCTTTTTCGGTCAGCAGGTCAGCCTTGACCTTGGTGGTGATCCAAGTGTCGGTAGTGGTTTCTTTCGCCTTGGTCACTTCACCGGCCGCCAGGGTCATTGGTGCCTGGGAGGTTTGGGCGAAAGCCACGTTGGCCATGGTCAGGGTCAGTGCGGTAGCAGTTGCGGCAGCGATAGCGAACTTCTTCATACGAGTAACTCCTGTTTTTCTAGAAGGTCTGCGCCGTAGAGCTGTGTGGCGTCAGGGTTAACAGGGTTATTGCAGGGGCTGTGCCAACTTTTGCAAAGCAAATAATCCCTTATTAATCAACACGTTATAAAAAACACAAAAAACCACGGTCATGCAATTTGCATGACCGCGAGGTTTCTTGCGTGCAAGTTGCGGCTTCTGCCATCAGGTACTGCTGGCGCCGCAACCTTTGGGCGCGTAATCGGCTGGCACACTGGTGGCGCAGCTCCAGCCTTCGGCCTGGGTACGGCTCAGGGTGACGGTTTCGCCCAGAGCCGGCGCCGGGGCATTGGCCAGGGTACAGGTGATGGCCCCCGCCCCGGTGGCTGCGGAGCCGGAAGCGTCCAGGGTGCAGTTGGCGGTGCTGGGGCGGCCGCCAATCAGCGCCAGCGTGGGGTCGGTGCCTTGGTTTATCAGGTCTTCAAAGGCCACTTTCAGCGCCGCGACCTCGGCCAGGGCAGCGGTAACCGTGGCCCTGGCCTGGTATTTGGAATACAGCGGCAAGGCCACGGTGGTCAGAATGCCGATGATCGCGACCACGATCAGCAGTTCGAGCAGGGAGAATCCTTTCTGGCGAGGCATGGGCCAACTCCTGGTTTTGCGTAAGGTCATGTGACCGGGAAGCCCACGGTGCATAGCTTGTGCCAAGGCTACAGCCCCACCGCTACGGGGCGTTCGGCCCAGGCTGGCGTTTTGCCCCCTGGCAAATCCGCGCCCAACCTGCCCTTTTCCGTCACCGCCCTGCCATGTGCCGGGCCCATGCTGGCGGCTAGGCTTAGGCACTTCGTCAGGGCGACCCAAGGACTCAAGGATGAGCACGAAAACCTCCGTATTCACCTGGGAAGGCATCGACCGCCAGGGCCTGCGTAAAACCGGCGAACTCAGCGCCGCCGACCTGCCGCTGGTCAAGGCCCGCTTGCGCCAGCAGGGCATTACGGCGCACCGGGTGCGCAAAAAAACCGCGCCGCTGTTCGCCCCGCGCCACCGGATCAACGCCATGGACATGGCCCGCTTCACCCGCCAACTGGCCACCCTGGCCAAGGCCGGCGTGCCGCTATTGCAGGCGCTGGAGCTGATGGCCCAGGGCGGTGCCGAGGCGCAGTTGGGCCCACTGGCGCGCCAGCTCAAACAGGACATCGCCGCCGGCAGCAGCCTGGCCACGGCGCTGCGCAACCAGCCGCGGTACTTCGACACGCTCTACTGCAACCTGATCGACGCCGGGGAGCAGGCCGGCGCCCTCGATACCCTGCTCGACCGCGTCGCCACCTATCAGGAAAAAAGCGAGCGGCTCAAGGCCAGGGTGAAAAAAGCCCTGACCTATCCGCTGGCAGTGGTGGTGGTCGCGGTGATCGTCAGCGCGATTCTGCTTATCAAGGTGGTGCCGCAATTCCAGAGCCTGTTCAGCAGTTTTGGTGCGCAGCTGCCGGCATTCACCTTGCTGGTGATTGCTTTGGCCGAGTTTCTCCAGGCCTGGTGGGCAGTGTTGTTCACCGTAGCCGTGGCGGCCGCTGCCGCACTGCGCCAGGGCCTGCGGCGCTCGGCGTGGTGCCGCGATGCCCTGGACCGCTGCCTGCTGCGCCTGCCGCTGGTGGGCACTTTGCTCTATAAGTCCGCCCTGGCACGTTACGCCCGCACGCTGGCCACCACCTTCGCCGCCGGGGTGCCGCTGGTGCAGGCGCTGAACTCGGTGGCCGGGGCCATGGGCAGCCGCCGCTTCAGCGACGCCGTGCGCGAGGTGAGCGCAGCGGTGGCCAGCGGCACCCAATTGCATGTCGCCATGGGCCACTGCGGGTTATTCACGCCGATGGCGATCCAGATGACGGCCATTGGCGAAGAATCCGGCACCCTGGAGCTGATGCTGGAAAAAATCGCGACCTTCTACGAGGATGAAGTCGATCACTGGGTCGATAACCTGACCAGCCTGCTGGAACCGTTCATCATGGCGGTTCTGGGGGTGATCGTTGGCGGCCTGGTGGTTGCCATGTACCTTCCCGTTTTCCAACTCGGCACAGCGATCTGAACATGCCCTTGAGTGATTTCCTCGCCGCCCACCCCGTAGCGTTCGCCACCCTGGCCCTGGTGCTGGGGCTGGTGGTCGGCAGTTTCCTGAATGTGCTGGCCTGGCGCCTGCCCACGATGCTCGAACGCGACTGGCGCGCCCAGGCCCTTGAAGCACTGGCACTGCCCGCCGAACCACCCGGCCCCACCTTCAACCTGCTGCTGCCCCACTCCCATTGCCCCCATTGCGCCCGACCGGTGCGGCCGTGGCATAACATTCCGCTGCTCGGCTACCTGCTGCTGCGCGGCCGCTGCGCCGACTGCCAACACCCCATCAGCCCCCGCTACCCGCTGGTGGAACTGGCCTGCGGCGTGCTCTCGGCTTTTGTCGCCTGGCACCTGGGCCCGGGCTGGGCCTGCGCCGCGTTGCTGGTGCTGTCCTGGGGCTTGCTGGCCTTGAGCCTGATCGACGCCGAGCACCAATTGCTGCCGGACGTGCTGGTGCTGCCGCTGCTGTGGCTGGGGTTGATCGTCAACAGCTTCGGCCTGTTCGTGCCCCTGGGCGACGCGCTGTGGGGTGCGGTGGCCGGTTACCTGAGCCTGTGGTCGGTGTATTGGCTGTTCAAATTACTGACCGGCAAGGACGGCATCGGCCAGGGTGATTTCAAACTGCTGGCCCTGCTCGGCGCCTGGGGCGGCTGGCAGGTGCTGCCTTTAACGATCCTGCTGTCGTCCCTGGTGGGCGCCGTGCTGGGGCTGATCTGGCTGCGCCTGCGGCGTGCGCAAAGCACCACGCCCATTCCGTTTGGCCCGTATCTGGCGATTGCCGGCTGGATTGCCTTGCTCTGGGGTGGTCAAATGGCCGACTTCTATTGGCAGTTTGTCGGTTACTGATGAATACCTCTGTAAACACACCCTGGGTCCTGGGCCTGACCGGCGGCATCGGCAGCGGTAAAAGCGCGGCGGCCCAGCGGTTTATCGAATTGGGCGTGCACGTGGTGGACGCCGATCACGCCTCGCGCTGGGTGGTGGAACCGGGGCGCCCGGCCCTGGCGCAGATCGCCGAGCATTTCGGCCCCGGCGTGCTCCAGGCCGACGGCCAACTCGACCGCGGCGCGTTGCGTGCGCTGATTTTTCAGGAGCCCCAGGAGCGGCGTTGGCTGGAGGCATTGCTACACCCGCTGATCGCCCGGGAAATCGCCGACAACCTGGCCAGCGCCACATCGCCCTACGCCATTTTGGTGTCGCCGCTGTTGATCGAGGCCGGGCAGCGGGCGATAACCCAGCGGGTGCTGGTGGTGGATGCGCCGCAGCCCCTGCAAATTGCGCGTACCCTGCTGCGCGACCAAACCAGCGAAGAACAGGTGCAGGCGATTCTCAAGGCCCAGGCCAGCCGCGAAGAACGCCTGCGTCATGCCGATGACGTGCTGGTCAACGACCGCGACCTCGCCTGGCTGCACAGCGAAGTCGAGCGGTTGCATCACTTTTACCTAACCTTGCGTGGAGGCCAGTCATGAGCCAACCCTTGACCGTCGAATGCCCAACCTGCGGCGCGCCCGTGGAATGGAACGCCAGCAATGCCAACCGGCCCTTTTGTTCAGACCGCTGCAAACTGATCGACCTCGGCGCCTGGGCGGCCGAAGAACACAAGATCCCGGTCGCCCCGGACGCCGAAGACGACCTGTTCAGCGACGACCTGCCACCGCGCGCGCACTAAGGCTGCGGCCTCTGTGGGAGCGGGCCCGCCGGCTCCCACCGGCTAAGGGGTGCCAGCCCTAAGGCCGCATAAAACCGTAATCCTGGCCGTCGTCCAGGTTTTCGGCCAAGAACTGCAGTTCATCGGCCAAGTCTTCCAGGCTGCGCACGCCCTTGCTCTGTTGCACCACCGCACTGAGTAAGGCGCGTAGGCTCAGGCCCGGGTCAAAACCCACCTCTTGTGCGCAATCGAGACTTTGCCGCAGTTCCTGCCGTGCCCATTCGTAAACGCTCATGACGCTGCTCCTGAGAAATTTCCCAGAGCATGCGACGCGGCCCCCGGGCCGTCCTTGACGTGGATCAACCTCGCGGGCGCCGTTGGTCGTCGTCGTTCCAGGGCGCCGACAGGTAGCGTGTGCGGTTGAAGGTTTCCAGCCATTCGGGGCAAAACACCACCAGGGCGCTGACCAACATGCCGTTGATAAAGGCCTCCGGGAAAATAATCAGCCACAGGTAGCCGACAAAATCCTCCAGCCACTCAGGCATGGCGAACACGCCGTCAACCCACAGCAGCCCCAGCGTGGCCAGCAGGCACAACAAGGCGGCCAGCGCCGCCGCGAAGAAACCTGAACAAAAAATGTACACGAAGGGGTTGCGCGGCTGCGCCCGTTCCACCAGCAAGGCGCAGCATTCGGTGACCAGCACCGGCAACAGGATCAACAGGCTGCCGTTGACCCCCAGTGCCACCCAGTCCTGGCGCCCCAGCAGGGCCAGGCCGATTTGCGCCACCAGGCCGCCGACTATGGCCAACGGCCAGTCCAGCAGCAGGGTGACCACAGTCATGCCGATAAAGTGGTAGGACACGCCGGTGTCGAAGTCGCGGCGCATCAGCCACAGCAAAAACAGTGCGAACACCGTGCCGAACAGCAGGTGCTGGCGGCGGGTGTCGCTGAACAACTCGACCCACGGCGAACGCAGCAGGGCCCAGGCCAGTACCGGCAGGTAAATCAGCCAACCGACCAGCAGGCTGGTGCCCGACAGCAGTTCGGCGCCGATCATGGCAGCGGCTTCTCCAGCGCCTCGCGCAGGCTGGCGGCGTTATCGAATTCGCGCACCTGCTGCACCTGGCCGTGGTCCAGTTGCAGCCACAGCACTTTGTCCGCCGCGCCCGGGTATGCCGCCACTACCTGGCCATCACGGTCGAGCATGACCCGATACGGGTAATCGCGCATGGCGGGGATGGCGAACATCCGCGCGATCAACTTGGGCATCGGTTCGATATTGGCGACGAACACCGCGTCGCGGGCTTCGAGGTAGCCCTTGGGCTGGTCCAGCAGCACGGCTTTGACCAGTTTGGCGCCGTCCATGGTGCGCGCCACCAGCAGGGTGCGGGTCTGGTCGTTGAGGCTGTAGCTCTGGTCGAACTGGTCGAGCAGGGTCCAGGGCGCCAGTTTCTCGCCCACTTCCAACGCCTGCGCCCACAGGGGCATGAGGCTCAAGATCACCACCGGGAAAAATTTCACTGCCGACTCCTTGCCTGGATAAACGAGCCGCCAGTCTACACCCGCCCCGCCGCGCGAGCGTCAAGCCCAGTGTCGCGGGTCGTTCATCACCGCTTCGTGCGCGGCGAAGACTTGGGGCAGCTCAGCCTGGAGAAAGTCCACCCAGGTGCGCACCTTGGCGTCGAGAAAGCGCCGCGACGGGTACAGCGCGTAGACGTTGCGCTCGCGCAGGCGATAGGCGGGCAGCAAACGCAGCAAGCGGCCTTCACTGAGCGGGCGGGTGGCGGCGTAGAACGGCACCAGGCTCACGCCCATGCCCGCCTCCGAGGCGTTGACCATGGATTCAGCGACGTTGCTTTGGAAGGTCGGCCCCGGCAGGACGCCCTGCTCGCCCGCCGCATCGTGAAACTGCCATTGGTCGCTGTACATCGGGTCGAGCAGGCGCAAGCAGCGGTGCTCGTTCAGCGCCGCCGGGCTGGCCGGCACACCGTGGCGCTGCAGGTACGCGGGCGAGGCGAACGGCGCGCTGTAGATCTGCCCGATGACCTGGGCGACGAACTGGGAGTCGGCCAGTTCCTGGGCGATGGAAATCACCACGTCGTGGCCTTCTTCCAACGGGTCGGGGTTGCGCTGGGACAGGCTCAGTTCGAACACCACGTCCGGGTACAGCTCGCAGTAGCGGGCGATCAGCGGGGTTATCAGCATGCCGAGGCCGTGCAGGGTATGCACGCGCAAGCGCCCGCTGGGCTTGAGGTGGGCGCCACGGGCTTCGGCGGTGGCCACTTGCATTTCTTCGAGGATCTGCCGCCCGCGCAGCAAAAAGCGCTCGCCGGCGTCAGTCAGGCCCAGGCGCCGGGTGGTGCGTTGCAGCAGGCGCGCCTGCACGTGCTGCTCCAGGTCCGCCACCAGGCGCGAGACCTGCGCGGTCGAAAGATCCAGGACCTGTGCCGCAGCCGTAAAGCTGCCGCTATCGACCACCTGCACGAACACCCGCAGGCTATTGAGTACATCCATAAAGCCTCCGGGGCCTGTGACTGTTGCGTTTGATGTAAGGCTGCATCAGGCGAACGCGGCTTTTTCCTACAGCAGCGAGGGCTAAACTGTACACATCAGCTCACATATACAAGAGGCCACCATGAAAACCCTGCTCAGTCTGTTCCTCGCCCTTGTCGCCACCGGCGCCCTGGCCGGCGAACCCACCCTGGACGTCGCCAAAGTCGTGTCTATCAGCGATATCCCCAATGTCTGCGACGTGGTGCCGGCCACCATGGTCTATATCGACCACCAAGGGCAAACCCATAGCGTCACTTACATGGTGATGGGCGATTGCGGCGGCCCGGCCTAAGCCCGCCGCAACCGATTGGCGCCGCGCCAGGCCAACGCCAGGTTGGCCGCCCCGGCGCCGGTCACAGCAGGGTCCAGGTGTAGCTGAGGATCAGGCGGTTTTCGTCGATATCGCTGCGGTAGTTGGAACGCGCCATCACGTTGCGCACGCGCATGCCCAGGCCTTTGAGGGTGCCGCTCTGGATCACGTAGCCCAGGTCCAGGTCGCGCTCGCGGTCCTTGCCCTCGAACCCCTTGCCGGTGTCGACGTTGTTACCGGAAATGTAACGCACGGTGCTGGTCAGGCCGGGCACGCCCAGGGCGGCGAAATCGTAGTCGTGGCGCACCTGCCAGGAGCGTTCGTCGGTGTAGGCAAATTCATAGGTGGGCACTTCGTTGCCCAGGGGCGTGACGTTGGCGAACACCCGCGGGAACGCGCTGTCGCCGAACATCCCCTGGTAGCCGACGTAAAAGGTGTGGCCGCCGCGCTTGGCCGACAGCAGGGAGAAAAACGCCTGGTTGTCGATGTTGCCCAGTAGTTTTTTGCCGTCTTCGCGCGAATCGTAAAAGCCTAGGTTGGCTCCCAGGGTCCAGTCGCCCATCGGTTCGCTGTGCTTGAGGCCCAAAAAGCGCTGGTGGTAGATGTCTTCCAACTGGCCGAACCAAGCGCTAGCCGAGGTGCGTTTGTCGTTGAACACATAGTCGGCCCCGGCAAAGTTGAAGCCGTCGCTGCTGACCTGGCGTTGCGGCACGTGGCCGAGCATGGCTTGCAGCTTGTCGTCGCCCGCCTCGTTGCGCAGGCTGGTGGATTTCAAATGGCCACCCTGCAAGGTCAAGCCGTTGATTTCGCCGGACGTGACGCTGGCCCCCTGATAACTCGGGGGAAGCAGGCGGATATCACTGAAGGCCAACACCGGCAGGTTGGGCTGCAATTCGCCGATGCGCAGTTCGGTCTTGGAGAAGCGCACTTTCAACGCCCCGGCGAGGCGGCTGTAGTCATCCGCCGCGCGGCCGTCGTCCTGCACCGGCAACAACCCGGTGTTGACCCGGTCGGGGCTGCTGTCGAGCTTAAGCCCCAGCAAGCCGATCACGTCCAGGCCAAAACCGACGGTGCCCTGGGTGTAGCCCGATTTAACGTTGAGGATAAAACCCTGGGCCCACTCCTCGGCCTTGGACTGCTGATTGGCGCCGACGATGTCGGAAAAGTCGCGGCTGAAGTAGTAGTGACGCGCCTGCAAGGTCGCCGTGGTGTCCTCGATAAAGCCGCTGTCGGCGGCCAGCACGGAGGTGGAACAGCCCAGGCCGATAGCCAGGGACAGGACGCAAGGGGTGCTCTGGAAGGTCTGTTTCATCGTTTGGCTCTTATTGTTATTGATCGACAGGTGGCACACGAACGCGGCAGCGCCCGGGCGGCCGAGGGCATGGGAACGGGGTGGAAAATCAGGCGTGGATCAGGGGCGGCGCGCCACCTCGCCGGGGGCGGCCACGACCGGCGCGGGCCGCCGGGCGTTGAGCAGGACATGGGCGGCAATGCCGAAGATCAGGCCCCAGAATGCGGCGGACAAACCGAACAGCGACATACCCGAGGCCGTGGTGAGGAAGGTCACCAGCGCCGCTTCGCGGTCGTTGGGCACCGCCATGGCGCCGGCCAGGGCGCCGCCGATGGCGGCGAACAACGCCAGCCCCGCCAGCGCTGCGATCAGCTCCTTGGGAAAGGCCGAAAACAGCGAAACCAAGGTGGCGCCAAAAATCCCCAGCACCAGGTAGAACAGCCCGCCCACCACCCCGGCAACGTAGCGCTTGCTTGGGTCTTCGTGGGCCTCACGGCCAGTGCAGATGGCCGCGGTGATGGCGGCCAGGTTCAACCCGTGGCAACCAAACGGCGCCAGCAACGCGGTGCCCAGGGCACTGCTGGCGATGATCGGGCTGGCCGGGGTGTTGTAGCCGCTGGCGCGCAGCACCGCCATGCCGGGCACAAACTGCCCGGTCAGCGCCACCATCACCAGGGGCAAGGCGATATTAAGGGTCGCGCTGAGGCTAAATTGCGGGGTGACCCACACCGGCGTCGCCAGGCCAATGACCAGGGCTTCACGGTGCAAATCGCCGGCGGCAAACGTGATAGCGCAACCCACCAACAACACCATCAGCACCGCATAGCGCGGCATCATGCGCTTGCACACCAGGTAGGTGACGAACATCGCCAGCACCAGCAACGGCTTGCCCTGCAAGAACACGAACAGGCCGGTGCCGAAGCTGAACAGAATCCCCGCCAGCATCGCCGCCGCAATGGCGCTGGGCAGTTTGCTGATGATCCGGTCAAAGGCCCCGCAAATGCCCACTGCAAAAATAATCAGGCTACTGACCAGGTAGGCGCCCACGGCCTCTTCCATGGAAATCCCCGGCAGCAACGCCACCAGCAGCGCCGAACCCGGCGCCGACCAGGCAATAATCACCGGCACCCGGTAGCGCAGGCTCAGGCCGATGCCCAACACGGCGCTGCCGATGGAAATCGCCCAAACCCAGGACGACAGCAGCTCCCGGGACATCTGCGCGCTTTCGGCAGCCTGGAAAATAATCACCAGGGGCCCGGCATAGGAAATCACCGTGGCGATAAACCCGGCCACTGCCGCAGACAGGGAAAAGTCATGGAAAAACGCTTTCATGGCACCTCACCGCAAGACTCATCTGGCAACCCGTGGCACAGGGCCTGGGTGCTCTTGTTCTATCGAACGTGGGCGACACGGCACTGCGCCGTGTCGCACCGGCTCAGGCGCGGGTGGGCGTCAGGGCCGCAGTGGCGCGGGTGGAACGTTGGCTGCTGATGGCAAACAAGGTCATCGCCACCGCCGCAATCGCGCCCGGTACGGCAAAGGCCATGAAATTCAGTTGCAGCGGCAGGCTGATGCCCAACAACGCCCCGCCCAGTAGTGGCCCGACGATAGCGCCGTTGCGGCCAATCCCGGAAGCCCAGCCAAGCCCCGTGGAACGAATGGCCATGGAGTAGAACTGCGCGGCGCAGGCGTACAGCAGAATCTGCGAACCGATGGTGGTGGCCCCGGCAATGGCGATCAGCAGGTACAGCACCGGCGTCGGGCTCTTGAAGCCCAGCAAGGTGATGGAGATGGCGGCCACGGCGAAGAACACCGCCAGCACCCGCGGCAGGTTGAGCTTGTCGCCCAGCACGCCACCGCCCACCGCGCCGAAGATCGCGCCGAAGTTGAGCACCAACAGGAACGACAGGCTCGAACCCAGGCTGTAGCCGGCGTTGGCCATCAGTTTCGGCAGCCAGGAACTCAAGGCGTAAACCATCAGCAGGCAGCAGAAAAACGCCACCCACAGCATCAGCGTGCGCACGGCGCGGCCTTCGCGGAACAACTGCAACACCGGGGTGCCGGTGCCTTTGACTTCGCTCATGTGCAGTTGGTCGCTGCTTTGCGCGACGTAGCCCGGGTCGACCCGCTCCAGCACCTTGCGGGCTTCTTCGTTGCGGCCCTGGCGCAGCATGAAACCCACCGATTCCGGCAGGAAATACATAATCAGCGGCAGCATCAGCAGCGGCAGCACCGCCACGTAGAACACCGACTGCCAGCCGAAACTGGGGATCAGCACAATGCCCAGGCCCGCCGACAACATGCCGCCCACTGAATAGCCACTGAACATGATGGCCACCAGGGTGCTGCGGATTTTCTTCGGCGCGTACTCGTTCATCAGCGCCACCACGTTGGGCATCACCCCGCCAATGCCGAGCCCGGCAATGAAGCGGCAGATGCCGAATTCCGTGGGGTTGCGGGCAAAACCGTTGAGCACGGTGAATCCGCTGAAAAGGATGACGCAAATGGTGATGGCTTTCTTACGCCCGATCTTGTCGGACAACGGCCCAAAAAACAGCGCCCCGAACATCATGCCAAACAACGCATAACTGCCCAGCGCCCCAGCCTCCAGGGGGGTGAGGCCCCACTCTTTCATCAGTACCGGCAGGACCACGCCGTAAATCACCAGGTCGTAGCCGTCGAAAATGATAATCAGGGCACACCAGAACAGCACCATCCAGTGGAAGCGGTTGAACCGAGCTTTGTCGATAACCTCATGAACGTCGATTTTGCGCATGGCATCTGTCTCTTGTTGTTGTTTTTGTAAACGATGGGCGAGAACGCCCTCGTTTTTATAGGCAGGCCATCGCAGGGTAGGCAGGCCCTGCGCCCTGCAATATCCGCTTTGTGCAGATCGCTATCCGTTTTGTGCAGGGGTGTTTCGCCTGTTTGCGGCCGGCGCCAGGAAAATGGGGGGTCTTCAAAAGCCCATTTGGGCGCTAAGCTGGGGCGATGGATGACTCAGATTACCTACGCCTGCTGACCATCGCGGCCGAGCAGGCCAACGCCTTTTTGTCCAACGCCCGCAAATGGGAGCGTGAACGCTGGGTGTGCCAGCGGCTTTTGCAGGGGTTGAACATCCCCTATCGCCTCGAAGAATTCAGCCCCGCGGGCGAACCGCCGGACGTGCTGTTTCGCGATGCCAATTTCGAGGTGTTTTTCGTCCTAGACGAGGGCCGGCGCCTCAACGATGAATGGCGCGACGAGTTGCAGCGCCGGCGCACGGCGTTCTCCCTGAGCCAATTGGTGCGCCGCGAAGCCAAGCCCCGGCGCATCCCGGCCAACGACTTCCTGCTGCGGCTGGCGCCGACCCTGCGCAAAAAAGCCCACAACTACAAAGAGCGCGGCATGGACCTGGGCGAACTGGACATCATCGCCTTCGCCAGCCTCAAGCGCGAAGTACTGGACCTCAACAGCCACTTCCCGCCGCCCACCGAATACCTGCGCCAGGGCTGGCGTTCGCTATCGCTGGTGGGCCCCACGTTCGCCCGCGTGCTGTTCGCCCACCCCGACGCGCCGGACTTTTTGCGCAACAACCTGGGGCGCAGCATCGTGTTCGATGTCGGGATCAGCCTGTGATGAGCCCCTTGCAAGAGCTGATTGCCCACGTACCGCAGCAGGGCCGGGTGCGTTGGATTGGCGTGCGCCCCGAATCACGCGGGGCCATGGTCGAACTGGAGGCCGTCGAAGCCCGCCGCGAAGCGGGGCTGACGGGCGATCATGCCCGGCCCGGCCCGCGCAACGCACGGCAGGTGACGTTGATCCAGTGGGAGCATCTGGCCGTTATCAGCGCCTTGCTCGGCCGGGCACCGCAGCAGCCCGTCCAGGCCCAGGACCTGCGGCGCAACCTGGTCATCAGCGGTATCAACCTGTTCAGCCTCAAGGGCCGGCGCTTTCGCATCGGCCAGGCGATTTTCGAGACTACGGGCTGGTGCCAGCCCTGCGCACGCCTGGAGCAACGCCTGGGCCTGGGCACCTTTCAAGCAGTACGCGGCCATGGCGGAATCACTGCCCGGGTGATCCACAGCGGCATCATCCGCGTCGATGACCCACTGTGCGTCGAGCCGCTGTCCGAGACGGGCTATGCTCCCTTCAACCCCGGATAAACCGTTGTACCGCCCTTTCATTCAGCAACGTCTACCGACGAGGCCTTTATGACCAGCCGCCTGAACCCCGACGACCAAAAGCATGTCGAACAGTACCTGCAACTGTCCCAGAACCGCGTGGAGCGCCGCCCTTTTCGGCCGTGGCTGCTGCTGGCGGTGGTACTGGTGACGGTGATCGCGCTCGGGTTGCTGAGCCGCCTCTTGAGTTACCTGACGCTATGAGCTGCCTGGCGCTCGCTCGGGTAACCGCACCGATTTTTTTTAGCCTTGCGAGATATCCCCATGACTCATCGAATTGTCATTGTCGGCGGCGGCGCCGGCGGCCTGGAGTTGGCGACCCGCCTGGGTAAGACCCTGGGCAAACGTCGCACCGCCAGCGTGACACTGGTAGACGCCAACCTCACCCACATCTGGAAGCCGCTGCTGCATGAAGTGGCCGCCGGTTCGCTGAACTCCAGCGAAGACGAACTCAACTATGTTGCCCAGGCGAAATGGAACCACTTCGAGTTCCAGCTTGGGCGCATGAGCGGGCTCGACCGCGAGCGGAAGAAAATCCAGTTGGCCGCCACTTACGACGAACAAGGCCTGGAGCTGGTGCCGGCCCGTGAGCTGGGCTACGACTCCCTGGTGATCGCCGTCGGCAGCACCACCAACGACTTCGGCACCCAGGGCGCGGCGCAGCATTGCCTGTTCCTCGACACCCGCAAACAGGCCGAGAAATTCCACCAGCAACTGCTCAACCACTACCTGCGCGCCCACGCCGGGCAAACTGATGTGGTGCAGCAGATCAGCGTGGCCATCGTCGGCGCCGGCGCCACGGGGGTGGAACTGGCCGCCGAGCTGCATAACGCCGCCCATGAACTGGCGGCCTATGGCCTGGACCGGATTCTCCCGGAAAACATGCACATCACCCTGATCGAGGCCGGCCCACGGGTGCTGCCCGCCCTGCCGGAGCGGATCGGCGGACCGGTGCATAAAACCCTGGAGAAGCTGGGGGTCAACGTGATGACCAACGCCGCCGTCAGCGAAGTGACCGCCGACAGCCTGATAACGGCCGACGGCCAGGTGATTAACGCCAGCCTGAAGGTCTGGGCCGCCGGAATTCGCGCGCCAGGCTTCCTCAAGGACATCGATGGCCTGGAAACCAACCGCATCAACCAGTTGCAGGTGCTGCCCACCCTGCAAACCACCCGCGACGAAAACATCTTCGCCTTCGGCGACTGCGCGGCCTGCCCGCAACCGGGCACCGACCGCAACGTACCGCCCCGGGCCCAGGCCGCCCACCAACAGGCGTCCTTGCTGACCAAATCGCTGAAACTGCGGATCGAAGGCAAGCCGCTGCCCAGCTACAAGTACACCGACTATGGCTCGCTGATCTCGCTGTCGCGGTTTTCCGCCGTGGGCAACCTGATGGGCAACCTGACCGGCAGCGTAATGCTCGAAGGCTGGTTGGCGCGCATGTTCTATATCTCGCTGTATCGCATGCACCAAATGGCGCTGTATGGCCCTTTCCGCACGGCAATGCTGATGCTGGGCAGCCGCATTGGCCGCGGCACCGAACCGCGCCTGAAGCTGCACTGATCCACACACTTTGTGAGGCTTGGTCCAGCCGACGATGGCGGTGTACCTCTCACACGTGCATGAGCTAGCAGATCACCATCGCGGGCAGGCCCGCTCCCACAGGGAGCGGGCCTGATCGGCACTCAACTTTTGCGCAGACAAAAAAAATCCCCGTATCTGACGATACGGGGATTTTCAATATGGTCGGGGTAAGGGGATTCGAACTCCTGACATCCTGCTCCCAAAGCAGGCGCGCTACCGGACTGCGCTATACCCCGGAAAAAAAAGGCGACCTTTTCAAGTCGCCTTCTTCGATCATGGCTTTTGGCCGCTGATCTTAAGATTCGATCCCAGCAGCGCTGGTTTCAAAAATGGTGGGTCGTGTGGGATTCGAACCTACGACCAATTGGTTAAAAGCCAACTGCTCTACCAACTGAGCTAACGACCCAAAAATGGTCGGGGTAAGGGGATTCGAACTCCTGACATCCTGCTCCCAAAGCAGGCGCGCTACCGGACTGCGCTATACCCCGGTTTGAAATTGGCTCCGTGACCAGGACTCGAACCTGGGACCCAATGATTAACAGTCATTTGCTCTACCGACTGAGCTATCACGGAACTACATATTTCAATTACATCTACTGCTTACTTCAGTCTCTTCTACCCGTTCACATCGCTGCGTTCGTGTGTCTGAGGCGCGCTATTCTACAATCTTAAAAACCCCTGTCAACCCTTTAAATTGCTTTTAAGACAATGATTTGCGACTTCTTTCAGTTTTCTTCTTGGGGAGAAGAAAACCTTGGGCTGACATACTGCGGGGCGCACTTTACAAGCCTTTTCCTTTGAGTTCAACGCCCTATCGAAAAAAAAGGCCCCGCGATGCAGGGCCTCTACTTGGCGCGTCAGGACTGCACCTTAATGGAAAACAATCTCGTCGTTTTCCACCGTGGCCGTCACGCTCGCTCCCGGCAGGAAACTGCCAGAAAGGATCAACTGCGCCAGCGGGTTTTCGATCCAGCGCTGGATCGCTCGTTTGAGCGGCCGTGCGCCGTACACCGGGTCGTAACCCACCGCGATCAGCTTATCCAACGCTTCGCCGCTCAGTTCCAGTTGCAGCTCACGCTCAGCCAGGCGACTGCGCAGGCGGCCCAACTGGATTTGCGTGATGCCAGCAATCTGATCCCGGGCCAGAGGCTCGAAGATCACCACTTCGTCGATCCGGTTGATGAACTCCGGACGGAAGTGCGTCGATACCGCATCCATCACCGCCGCACGCTGCGCCTCGCGATCACCCACCAGTTCCTGGATCTGCGCCGAGCCCAGGTTGGAGGTCATGACGATCACCGTGTTGCGGAAATCCACCGTACGCCCGTGGCTGTCCGTCAACCGGCCATCCTCCAGCACCTGCAGCAAGACGTTGAACACGTCCGGGTGGGCCTTCTCGACCTCATCGAGGAGGATCACCGAGTAAGGCTTGCGCCGCACGGCCTCGGTCAGGTAGCCGCCCTCCTCGTAGCCTACATAGCCTGGTGGCGCACCTATCAAACGAGCCACGGAGTGTTTCTCCATGAACTCGGACATATCGATCCGCACCATCGCCTCTTCGGTATCAAAGAGGAATTCGGCCAAGGCCTTGCACAACTCGGTCTTACCCACACCGGTTGGGCCGAGGAACATGAACGAGCCGCTGGGGCGGTTAGGGTCCGACAACCCGGCACGGGAACGCCGCACCGCGTTGGCCACCGCCACCACCGCTTCGTTCTGGCCGATCACGCGTTGGTGCAACAGGCTTTCCATCTTCAACAGCTTGTCGCGCTCGCCTTCGAGCATTTTCGACACGGGAATGCCGGTCCACTTGGACACCACTTCGGCGATCTCTTCCTCGGTCACTTTGCTGCGCAGCAACTGGTTTTCGCTGTGGCCGTGCTGATCGACCATTTGCAGGCTGCGCTCCAGGTCCGGGATAACCCCGTACTGCAACTCCGCCATGCGGTTCAGGTCGCCTTTACGGCGTGCCGCTTCCAGTTCCTGGCGCGACTGCTCGATTTTCTGCTGGATCTGCGCAGAGCCTTGCACTTCGGCTTTCTCCGCGTTCCAGATCTCTTCCAGATCCGAGTAATCGCGCTCCAGGCGTTCGATTTCTTCCTGGAGTTTCTCCAGGCGTTTTTTCGCCGCCTCGTCGTCTTCTTTCTTCAAGGCCTGGGATTCGACCTTGAGCTGAATCAGGCGCCGCTCCAAGCGATCCAGCACTTCGGGCTTGGAGTCGATTTCCATGCGGATACGGCTGGCCGCCTCATCGATCAGGTCGATGGCCTTGTCCGGCAACTGCCGGTCAGTGATGTAGCGATGGCTCAACTTGGCCGCCGCGATGATCGCGCCGTCGGTGATCGCCACTTTATGGTGAACCTCGTACCGCTCCTTGAGGCCACGCAGGATCGCGATGGTGTCTTCCTCGCTCGGTTCTTCCACCAGCACTTTCTGGAAGCGTCGCTCGAGCGCCGCGTCCTTCTCTATATATTGGCGGTACTCGTTGAGCGTGGTGGCGCCCACGCAGTGCAGTTCACCGCGCGCCAGGGCAGGCTTGAGCATGTTGCCCGCATCCATCGAGCCTTCGCCCTTACCGGCGCCGACCATGGTGTGCAGTTCATCGATGAACAGAATGATCTGCCCTTCCTGCTTGGACAGTTCGTTAAGCAAGCCTTTGAGGCGCTCCTCGAACTCGCCGCGGTACTTGGCACCGGCGATCAGCGCGCCCATATCCAGGGACAGCAGGCGCTTGCCTTTGAGGCCGTCCGGCACTTCGCCGTTGATGATGCGCTGGGCCAGGCCCTCGGCAATCGCGGTTTTACCCACGCCAGGCTCGCCGATCAGTACCGGGTTGTTCTTGGTGCGCCGTTGCAGCACCTGGAT
Organism: Pseudomonas sp. MF08875; assembly: GCF_059862525.1. NCBI lineage: Bacteria > Pseudomonadati > Pseudomonadota > Gammaproteobacteria > Pseudomonadales > Pseudomonadaceae > Pseudomonas > Pseudomonas sp. MF08875. The sequence goes on along the minus strand of NZ_JCBCUW010000009.1, from coordinate 116,466 downwards.
GGTGCGGCGGATTTCGTCGTCGCGACCAATCACCGGGTCGAGCTTGCCGTCTTCGGCGCGCTTGGTCAGGTCAACGGTGTACTTGTCCAGAGCCTGGCGCGATTCCTCGACGTTGGCATCGTTAACCGCTTCGCCGCCGCGCAGGTTGTTGATCGCGTTCTCCAGGGCTTTCTTGCTCACACCTTGGCCGAGCAGCAACTTACCCAGTTTGCTGTTTTCGTCCATCGCGGCGAGCAGCACCAGTTCACTGGAGATGAACTGGTCGCCCTTCTGCTGGGCCAGGCGATCGGCCTGGTTAAGCAGGCGCGCCAGGTCCTGGGACATGTTGACGTCCCCGGTGGGGTTCTGGATTTTCGGCAGTTGGTCGAGCTCTTTGCTCAGCTCTTTGCGCAAACTGTTGACGTCAAAGCCCACTTGCATCAGCAGAGGCTTGATCGAGCCGCCCTGCTGTTCAAGCAGCGCTTGCATCAAGTGCGCCGGCTCGATGGCCGGATGATCGAGGCCGACCGCCAGGGATTGGGAGTCGGACAACGCTAACTGTAATTTGCTGGTTAAACGGTCTATACGCATGAGTCACCTTCCTTTTGAGCAGGCCGGAGCTATGAACACATCCTGAATGAAGAAACCTGCCAGATACCGCTATAGATGCGGTCGATTCTGGGAGATTCAAGCGCTGTAAGGTTGACGCAGGTCAGCAGAGTCTAGTGCGCGAGCCAAATAAGGGAGGCAAATCGACCAGTGCGGGGGCTGCGGCGATAGGAAAAGAAGCGTGGGTCGCTGACCGTGCAGAAGCCGCCACCATACACCGCCGTGACACCACGGGCCGCCAGGCGCAGGCGCGCCAGCAGGTAGATGTCGGCCATAAACTTGCCCGCATTGGCACTGGGTACGAAGGCCTGCTGCGCTTCTGGCATCTGCCGCACGAAGGCCTCGCGCACTTCCGGGCCGACTTCAAAGGCCGTAGGCCCGATGGCGGGCCCCAGCCATACCAGCACCTGATCCGGCGCCACGGCGAGGCTGTCCAGAGTGGCTTCGAGCACGCCCGCCGCCAAGCCGCGCCAACCGGCGTGGGCCGCGGCCACGCGGGTGCCGGCGCGGTCACAGAACAGCACGGGCAAGCAATCGGCGGTCATCGAGGTACAGGCAATGCCTGGGGTAGCGGTCCAGCTGGCGTCTGCCCGCGCGACCTGCGAAGGGTCGGCATGCACCACGTCTATGCCATGGACTTGCTGCAACCAGGCAGGCGCGATGGAGAAATGGTCGGTGAGGCGCCGGCGGTTTTCGGCAACGGCCGCGGGGCTATCATCAACGTGATCGCCGAGGTTGAGGCTGTCGAACGGCGCCAGGCTGACGCCGCCCGTACGGGTGGTGACGCAGGCCTTTACCCCGGCCGGTGCAGGCCAGTCGGGGATCAGCCAGTCATTCATCCGATGAACGCCTCGCGGTCTTGCTTGAGCAGCGACAGCAACCAGACGAAGTCGTCCGGCAGCGGCGACTCCCAGCTCATGCGCTGACCGGTGGTCGGATGGTCCAGCTCCAGGAAACGCGCATGCAGCGCCTGACGCGGAAAGCTTTTAAGGGACTCGACCATGGTCACGCTGGCCGCCGGCGGGATGCGGAAGCGGCCGCCGTAGGCCGGATCGCCCACCAATGGGAAGTTGATGTGGGCCATGTGCACGCGGATCTGGTGGGTCCGGCCGGTTTCCAGCTTGACCCGCACGTGGGTGTGAGAGCGGAAACGCTCCAGCACGCGGTAGTGGCTGACGGCTTGCTTGCCCCCCTCCATTACCGCCATGCGCTGGCGCTGCTGGCCGTGGCGACCGATGGGCGCGTTGATCTTGCCGCCCGCCGTCACGACACCGATCACGATGCATTCGTAGATCCGGCTGACGCTGCGGCTCTGCAGCTGCGTCACCAACTGGGTCTGCGCCTGGATAGTCTTGGCCACCACCATCAGGCCGGTGGTGTCCTTGTCCAGGCGATGCACGATGCCGGCACGCGGCACGTTGATGATGTCCGGCACGTGGTGCAGCAGGGCATTGAGCAAGGTGCCATCGGCATGCCCGGCCGCCGGGTGAACCACCAGGCCTGCGGGTTTGTTGATGACCAGGATGTCATCGTCTTCGTAGACGATATCGAGCTCGATGTCCTGAGCGATCCATTCTCCCTGGGCTTCCTGCTCGGCAGTCAGCTCAAGAATCGCACCGCCATGAACTGTGTCTCGCGGGCGGATAACCGCTCCATCCACAGTCAGGCGGCCGTCTTTGATCCAGGCGGAAAGGCGCGAGCGCGAGTGCTCAGCGAATAATTGTGCGGCGACTTGATCGAGGCGTTGGCCGCCCAATTCGGACGGCACCTCTGCGCGAAGTTCAATTTTATCGGACATGCTCGGACTGGGCGTCGGCACAGCCTTTGGTTTCGGCTGCGCGCTTGTGGTTAAATACGGCGTCTTTTGCCCCGAGGCTTTTCAACGGGGCGCTCATCATAACAGGACGGCCCCGCCCAAGACAGCGGCCGTCATAGGGACGCAAGCCGCCATGCAAGTGAAACACCTGCTGCTGATCGCCATCCTCGCATTGACCGCTGCTTGCTCATCGAAGGAAGTCGTCGACGAAAACCTGAGCGAAGTCGAGCTGTACCAGCAGGCGCAGGCCGACCTGGACAACAACAGCTATACCAGCGCCACCGCCAAGCTCAAGGCCCTGGAATCGCGCTACCCGTTCGGTCGCTACGCCGATCAGGCTCAACTCGAGCTCATCTACGCCAACTACAAGAATGCCGAGCCCGAGGCTGCCAAGTCGGCCGCCGAGCGCTTCATTCGCCTGCACCCCCAGCACCCGAACGTGGACTACGCCTACTACCTCAAGGGCCTGACCTCTTTCGACCAGGACGTGGGCCTGCTGGCGCGCTTCCTGCCGCTGGACATGACCAAGCGTGACCCCGGTGCCGCGCGCGACTCCTACAACGAGTTCGCCCAGCTCACCAGCCGCTACCCCAACAGCCGCTACGCGCCGGACGCCAAGCAGCGCATGATCTACCTGCGCAACCTGCTGGCGGCCTACGAGATCCACGTTGCCGACTACTACCTGACCCGTCAGGCCTACGTCGCCGCGGCTAACCGTGGTCGCTACGTGGTGGAAAACTTCCAGGAAACCCCTTCGGTCGGCGACGGCCTGGCGGTAATGGTCGAGTCCTACCAGCGCCTGCACCTGGACGAATTGGCCAACACCAGCCTGGAAACCCTCAAGCTCAACTACCCGGACCACCGCACCCTGGTGGACGGTCAGTTCGTGCCAAGCGTTGCCGAAGCGGACAACCGTTCGTGGCTGAGCAAGGCCACCCTGGGCCTGATCGAATCCCGTCCACCGCTGCCGCCGGGCGAAACCCGCGCCAACCAGGACGTGATGCGCCAGTACCAGGACGCCAAGGACGCGATCCCGGCCGAGCTCAAGCCTAAGGATGCCAATGGCGACGTGATGGAAGAAGAACAGCACGAAGCCGAAGGCAACAACAGCGACCGCTCGTGGTTCAGCTATATGACCTTTGGCGTGTTCGACTGACGCCAGGGCAATATCAAAAAGGAGGCTTTCGAGCCTCCTTTTTTGTGCCCGCGCTTTATTGCGCTGGGCGCTGCCCAGCACCTTGGCTAAACTGCCGGCTCTTTCGTCGAAAAGCTGACTGCCATGCTTCGTTTACTGTTCTGGATCGCCCTGATTGCCGCTGCGGTATGGTTCTGGCGCAAATTCAAGCGCTCGACATCCGCCACCACCCCGCCGCCCGAGCAAAGCGCCGCGCCCATGGTGCGTTGCGCCCATTGCGGCGTACACCTGCCCAGGGACCGCGCCCTGAGCCTGGAACAGCAATGGTATTGCAGCCAGCCCCACCTGGAGCAAGGCCCGCGCCAGCCCTAAGGCGCCACATAACTTGCGACAACCAGGGCCGGTAAAGTCGGCCCTGCATGCCTAGACTGCAAAGCACGCCAAGGAGGCGGCTGCTGTTTGCCCATGGACGGACATCGCGTTGAACCCACATTCCCGACACCCGCGCCTCGCCGCCGAAGACGCCCCGCGTCTGCTCGGTGACTCTCCGGCCATCAAACGCCTGCGCCAACACATCGACAAACTCGCCAATAGCCATGCGCCGATCTACATCAGCGGCGAATCCGGCAGCGGCAAGGAGGTGGTGGCCCGGGCCCTGCACCAACGCAGCCACCGGGCCGGGCACGGCTTTGTGCCGATCAACTGCGGCGCCATTCCCGCCGAGCTGATGGAAAGCGAGCTCTTCGGCCACCGCAAAGGCAGTTTCAGCGGCGCGGGCGATGACAAACCGGGGCTGTTCCAGGCCGCACACGGCGGCACACTGTTTCTCGACGAAGTGGCGGACTTACCGCTGGCAATGCAGGTCAAGCTCCTGCGGGCCCTGCAGGAAAAAGCCGTGCGCCCGGTGGGTGGGCAGCGCGAGGAACCGGTTGACGTGCGCATCCTCTGCGCCACCCACAAGGACTTGCGGGCCGAAGTCCACGCCCAGCGCTTTCGCCAGGACCTGTTCTATCGCTTGAATGTGATTGAACTGCGGGTCGCCCCATTGCGCGAACGGCGCGAGGATATCGAACTGCTGGCCAACCACATCCTCGGGCGAATGCCCCGCCGCCCAGGTTCCGCCCGCCCACGCTTGCATGCGCAAGCCATTGAAGTGCTGAAAAACTATCCGTTCCCCGGCAACGTACGGGAACTGGAGAACCTGCTGGAACGCGCCTATGCGCTGTGCGACGGCCCTTTGATCGAGGCCAGCGACCTCTATCTGCCAGCGTCGCCGGGCCCGGTTGAACTGCAGGGGATCAGCCTGGCGCACGTCAACAACCTAGAAGAACACCTGGAACACATCGAACGCAGCCTGCTCCTTCAGGCCCTGGAGGAAACGCGCTGGAACCGTACCGCGGCGGCCCGACGCCTGAGCCTGTCCTTTCGCTCGATGCGCTATCGCCTGAAAAAACTCGGCCTGGACTAAATCCGCCCGGCCGGGGCGTAAGGCGCCGGGTCGATCAGCGGCTCGCGGCCCAGTAGCAAATCCGCGAACAACTGGCAGGAGGCCGGCGCTAGTACCAGGCCATTGCGGTAATGCCCGCAATTGAGCCACAAGCCTTCGATACCCGGCACCTGGCCGATGTAGGGAATGCCTTCGGGCGAACCGGGGCGCAATCCCGCCCAATGGCCGACCACCTCGGCGTGCGCCAGCGCTGGAATCAGCTCCACCGCCGAGGCTTTCAGGCTTTCCAGGGCCGATAGGGTGGGCGTTTTGTCGAAACCTTCGTGCTCCAGGGTGCTGCCCACCAGAATATGGCCGTCGCGGCGGGGAATTGCGTAACGCCCCTTGGCCAGGACCATGCTCGGAAGAAAGTCCGCCTCACACTTGTAGAGGATCATCTGGCCCTTGACCGGTTCGACCGGCAATTCCAGCCCCACGGTCTTGAGCAATTCGCCGCTCCAGGCCCCGGCCGTCAGCACCACTTGATAGGCCCGCACCTCGCCGATGGAGGTTTGCACCCCTACGATCCGCTGGCCTTCCAGGACAAAACCGCTGACCTCGCAGTGCTCCATGATGGCCACATTCGGCAGGGCTTCCAGCGCCGTGCGAAGAGCTTTAATCAGCCGCGGATTACGCACGTTGGCGACGTTTTCCATGTAAATGGCCCGGGCGAACCCCTCCCCCAGCACCGGCACGGCCTCTTGCACAGCCGACAGGTTCACGGCGCGCAGCGGTCGATTTTCCCGCTCGGCCCAGGCCAAGGCCTCGGCTTCGTCTTCCAGGTCCAGCCAATACAGGCCGGTGGTATGCACTTGGGGATCGACCCCGGTGGTGGCAAACAGTTGCTCGGCCAACCGCGGATAGAAATCCTGCGACCAATGCGCCAGCGCCGTGACCGCCGGGCTGTAGCGCCACGGGTACAGGGGCGAGACGATGCCGCCGCCCGCCCAGGACGCCTCCTGGCCGAGACCGCTGCGGTCCAGCAACAGCACGCTGCGCCCCGCGCTCGCCAGGTTAAACGCGGTCAACAGCCCGATAACGCCGCCGCCAACAATCAGCACTTGTTCTTGATTGGCCATTTTCAGTTCCCACAATGAAAAAACAGCGAGCGCCCAGGGCGCCCGGCCAGCGGGCTCAACGCCCCCAGCAGTCTTTTTCGCTCACACCTTCGGCGGTATTGATGTTGCCGCGCTGGCCTGTATGGCTGAGGGTGAAATCGCCGCACTTGTCATCGACCATCAACGCCTCGTGCTTGCGCACCGCCGTCAGCAGAAAGGTCTGCTCTGCCAGTGTCGCGCTGAGGTTGTAGTAGTCGTTGCCCGGGCTCAGGTCGGTGGCACCGCTGTATTGATTGGTTTTGGAGTGCAGGCGCTCAAGGTTCTGCGCCTGTTCAGTCAACAACGCCGCGATTTCGGTGCGGTGGGTTTTCTTCACGTACTCGGTCGCGATGGGAAGACCGATGGTAATCACGATGCCGATGATCGCGACCACGATCATGAGTTCGATCAGGGTCAAACCTTGGTTGGATCTGCGCATGCCTCAAGCTCTCACTTACTGGATTTGTCGCCACATGATCCGGCGGCCGGTGCCGCTCGGTTCCGCGCTGGGCACGGTGCTGGCGGCGGGGTAGCGGGCCTGGCCATCGGGGATGAGTTCATCGCCCGAGCCGCCCGGTGCCCGCGGGTTGCGCATCTTAACGCCGAACGCCGGGGTGGCGGGCGTTTTAGCGCTGTATTTGCGCGCCTGCGAGCGCTCATCGGCCACTGCCAGCGGCGCCAAGCTTGCCACCGGCACGGGCTCACCGGCATAACCCAGATCAGTGAATGCAAGGGCCGAGGCGGCAAAAAAAGCCGCCAGCCGCCCGGCGTACAGCTCAATACAGGGCATAGACACTCTCCACCACACTGCGCGACTGGCCGGCAATGCCCACTGCCGTGACGCGGAACAGGTTCGCTTGCGTCTCGGCGGGCACGTTGACGGCCCCCGGCACCGGGCCCAGGTTCTGTAACCCGTAAAGGCCTTGGGCCGCTGCCACCCACATCACCCCGGAGGCGGCATTGAACCCAGGCTCGGTGACCAACGCCGATTCCGCCGGGGGTAGGCACTGCGTGGCCACGCAAAGGGGCACGCCTGCGCCTTCGACCCGCACCGCACTTTCACCCGTGCGCAGTGCCGATTCGGCGATCTGAAAGGACAGGTTGCGGGCCATCAGGTTGCCCGTCATTTTTTCCTGCAGGGTGGCGTTTTGCAGCGATGACAGGCCGATCAGCGTCAACAGCAGTAAAAACACCAGGCTGGCCAGCAACGCCATGCCGCGCTGCGCGGGGTTCCTCATGGCAACCCCCTACGGCAGCCGGTTGCGCAGTGCGGCCAGCCCATTGAATGCCTGGCTGCGCACCCGACCGGTCGGGTCCTTGAGAACCAGGCCCAAACGCACGCTACGAATGAGGGAGGGGTCGCCCGGCGTGTCGGTGTAGTAGGCCGCCGCCAGATCGGCCGGAGCGTTGGCCACGCCGAAACTCACGTCAAAACCTTCGACATTGCTCACCAGTACGGCTTGGTTAGGGCCGGTTCCGGTGCCGGTATACAACTGGCCATCCTGAACGGTGTAAGTCAGCCGTCGGATGGGCAAGGCCCACTGGCCGGGCGGGGGCCGGCGGCTACCGGTGTAGGCCCGGGCGGCGGTCATGCAATCGGTCAGCACGGTCCAGGTCGGCAACCCGCCACCCTGCCCCACATCCGCAGCGATCAGCGTCAGGCGCCGCGCGGCGGCGTCCCATTCGATGGGCCGGCGGATATGCCAGGAAAAGTCCCCCGCCGCACTCAGGTCTTCGATGCTGGCCAGGCAACCCGAAAGGCCCACCATGCGGATTTCCTGGAGCATTTTGCTCAGCACGTAACGGGCGTCTTCCTGCAGCGCAGCCGATGCGCTTTGGCTGAGGTAAGTGCTTTTGGCCGCGATAAACACCTGCACCACTCCCAGCACTACCACCAGGCTCAACGCCATGGCCAGCAAAAGCTCAATGAGGCCAAAGCCCCCATAAACGCGGCGCCTCACGGAGCCTCCGCGACGCGGCTGGTCAGCACGAAACTGCGTAGCGGCGCGGTGCCCGGATGGCTGGCCCGGGCGTCATCCCACTTGAGGTTGATGGTGACGTGGGGCCCGTTCATGGCGATGCTGCCGGTCGCGGTGGGGCCGCCGAAGTCGAGGATATTGCGCCTGAAGTCGTCCAAGTCCTGTTGAGCAATGCCGCTCATGGCGCCGACGCCAGACGGGGCGCTGTAGTCGGCCAAGGGATTGGCACGAATGCGGTCGAGCATGTCGTAGGCGACAAAACTGGCCTGGCTGCTGATGCGCGAACTGTCGGTGTACTTCAGCGCATTGAGCTGGATCGCCGCCGCCCCCAGCAGCCCTACGCCGAGAATCACCAGCGACACCAATACTTCGATCAGGGTCATCCCCTGCTGCGCCTTGAGTGGAACACCCGTTGTTTGAGTCATGCGTCGATCGTCCTTGAGGGGGCGCCAATTGCCACCATCGTCGGCTCCCTTCCTGGAACCAGCGAGATCAATAGCGGGCCAGGCACAAGGGTAGCGGCAAGATTTGCGGCACGCCCGGCAGCGGAACACGCGGCAACATAATCCCCGCGCCTCGGTCCCGGAGAGGCGCAAGACAGGGTCTATAACTAGTCCTACCGCAAGCCCCCGCCCAAGGAGGAAGAAGCATGAGTCAGAAAGGATTCAGCCTGATTGAGCTGTTGACCGGCATGGCCATCGCGGCCATTGCCGTGAACGTGGCCGTACCGCCAGTCACGGGGCTGATTGAGTCCGTTAGCCGAGAAAACACCGCCCGGCAACTGGCCGGCGCCATGGGCCACGCCCGCACCCAGGCCATCCTGCGCAACCAGACCGTGGTTATCCACGGTGTGGAGGGTGACTGGAGCCAGGCTGGAACGTGATTCTGGATATCAGCGGCGCAGGCCACGAGGACAAAAACAACCCGGTGCTGTCCGAGCGGTATCAGGATGGGCGGGTGTCGATTGTGGGTAATCGCCCGGTGCGCCAGTACGTACGCTTCAGTAGCCTGGGCGAGCCGCTACTACCGGGCGGGGCGTTCCAGGCCGGGACGCTGCACATCTGCGCCAGGGAGGGAGGCGTGAGCCACCATCAAGTGGTGCTCTCACGCAGCGGCCGGGTCAGCCTGCGCAGCGATAAGGCCGAACAGGCGCTGTGTTCACAGCAGGGAGCGAACGCGTAGCTCTTTGGGCATGGAGAAGGTGACATTTTCTTCGCGGCCGGCCAGTTCATCAGCACCGGTGGCGCCCCAAGCGTGCAGTTGCTGGATCACGCCCCGTACCAGCACTTCCGGCGCCGACGCACCCGCAGTGATGCCAATGCGCTCGACGCCCTCGAACCAGCTCTGTTGCAGGTCTTCGGCGCCGTCGATCAGATAGGCCGGGGTCGCCATGCGCTCGGCCAGCTCACGCAGGCGATTGGAGTTGGAGCTGTTGGGGCTGCCGACTACCAACACCACATCGCATTCGTCTGCCAGTTGCTTGACCGCGTCCTGGCGGTTTTGCGTGGCGTAGCAGATGTCGTCCTTACGCGGCCCGCCGATGGCCGGGAAACGGCTGCGCAGGGCATCGATGACACGGCTGGTGTCGTCCATCGACAGGGTGGTCTGGGTCACGAAGGAGATTTTCTCCGGGTTGCGCACCTGCAACGCGGCGACGTCTTTTTCATCTTCCACCAGATAAATCGAGCCGCCGTTGCTGGCGTCGTACTGGCCCATGGTGCCTTCGACTTCCGGGTGGCCGGCGTGGCCGATCAGGATGCATTCGCGGCCGTCGCGGCTATAGCGCGCCACTTCGATATGGACCTTGGTTACCAACGGGCAAGTGGCGTCGAACACCTTCAGGCCACGGCCCGCCGCCTCGGTACGCACGGCTTGGGAAACGCCGTGGGCGCTGAAGATCACGATGACGTCGTCGGGCACCTGGTCCAGTTCCTCGACGAAAATCGCCCCGCGCGCGCGCAGGTCTTCGACCACGAACTTGTTGTGAACCACTTCGTGGCGCACGTAAATCGGCGGCCCGAAGACTTCCAGGGCGCGATTGACGATTTCGATCGCCCGGTCCACACCGGCGCAGAAGCCACGGGGGTTGGCGAGTTTGATTTGCATGCTGTGCCTCGTGTCTTGCGCGCAAGAAATAGCGAAAACCGTAGAAAACCATCTGTGGGAGCCAGCTTGCTCGCGATAGCGCCGTGTCAGTCAACATCGATGCTGAATGTCAGGCACTCATCACGGGCAAGCCCGCTCCCACACTTATTTACAGCGCTTTGACGCCGATGATCTCGACATCAAAGGTCAGGGTCTTGCCTGCCAGCGGGTGGTTGAAGTCGATGGTCACTTGGGTGTCGTCGAACGCCTTCACCACACCGGGCAATTCGGTGTTGGCCGCATCGTTGAAGATCACCAGCAGGCCGGGCGACAGGTCCATGTCCTGGAACTGCGAACGCGCAATAACCTGCACGTTCTGTGGGTTGGGCTGGCCGAAGGCGTTCTCCGGCTCGATTTTCAGGTTGCGCTTGTCGCCCGCCTTGAAGCCGAACAAAGCTGCCTCAAAGCCTGGCAGCAGGTTGCCATCCCCAACCTTGAAAGTCGCTGGGGCCTTGTCGAACGTGCTGTCGACGGTGTCGCCATTGTCCAGGCGCAGGGCAAAGTGCAGGGTGACTTCCGTGTTCTGGCCGATGCGTTGCGAGGCTTCAGTCATGAACGGTTTCTCCGGTTTTCTTACTTTTAAACATGTCCAGGGCCAGCATTACTGCGCCCACGCAGATGGCGCTGTCGGCAAAGTTGAACGCCGGGAAGTACCAGCGGTTCTGCCAATGCACCAGGATGAAATCGATCACATGGCCCAGGGCGATGCGGTCGTATAGGTTGCCCAGCGCGCCGCCCAACACCAGGGCCAAGGCAATCGCCAGCCAGGTGTCGTTGCGGCCCAGCCGCTTGAGCCAGACCACCAGCACCACGCTGACCACGATGGCGATCAGCGCAAACAGCCAGCGCTGCCAGCCAGAGCTGTCGGCGAGGAAGCTGAAAGCGGCGCCGGTGTTGTAGGCCAGGGTCCAGCTGAAGTAGTCGGGAATGACCACGATCTGCTGGTACATGGTCAGCGAACCTTCGAAGTAATGCTTGCTGGCCTGGTCGATGACCAGGACCAGCAGGCTCAACCACAGCCAGCCCGAGCGCCCGAAACGGCTAGTGGCCTCAGGCATAGTGACGTACCTCGCCGGCACCGCTGATGTTATCGACGCAACGGCCGCAGATTTCCGGGTGCTCTGGGTTCACGCCAACGTCTTCGCGGCAGTGCCAGCAACGGGCGCACTTGGCGAAAGCAGACTTGACCACTTTGAGCTTGAGGCCGCTGACTTCGGTCTCTACCGCGTCAGCCGGGGCCTGCACGAACGGTGCGAGGGTGGCGGTGGAGGTGATGAGAACAAAGCGCAGTTCGTTGCTCAGCTTGGCCAGGTCGGCGCTCAGCGCCTCTTCGGCGAACAGCGTGACTTCGGCTTGCAGGTTGCCACCGACGGCCTTGGCCGCGCGTTGGTTTTCCAGCTCTTTGTTGACAGCCGCCTTGACCGCCATGATCCGCTCCCAGTAGGCGCGGTCCAGCTCGACGCCTTCGGGCAACTCAGTCAGGCCTTCGTACCAGGTGTTGAGCATCACCGATTCGTTGCGCTCGCCCGGCAGGTATTCCCACAACTCATCGGCGGTGAACGCCAGGATCGGCGCGATCCAGCGCACCAGCGCCTCGCTGATGTGGAAGAGTGCAGTCTGGCAGGAACGCCGGGCCTGGCTGTTGGCGCCGGTGGTGTACTGGCGGTCCTTGATGATGTCCAGGTAGAAACCGCCCAGCTCTTGCACGCAGAAGTTGTGCACCTTGGAGTAGACGTTCCAGAAGCGATACTCGCCGTAGTGCTCTTGCAACTCGCGTTGCAGCAGCAGGGCGCGGTCCACGGCCCAGCGGTCCAGGGCCAGCATGTCTTGCGCAGGCATCAGGTCGGTGGCCGGGTTGAAACCGGTCAGGTTCGAGAGCATGAAGCGCGCGGTGTTGCGGATACGCCGGTAGGCGTCCGCGCTGCGTTGCAGGATCTGGTCGGAAACCGCGATCTCGCCCGAATAGTCGGTGGACGCGACCCACAGGCGCATGATGTCGGCGCCCAGGGTGTCGTTGACCTTTTGCGGTGCGATCACGTTGCCCAGGGACTTGGACATTTTGCGACCCGCTTCGTCAACGGTGAAACCGTGGGTCAGCAGTTCGCGGTACGGCGCGTGGTTGTCGATGGCGCAACCGGTCAGCAGCGAGGAATGGAACCAGCCGCGGTGCTGGTCGGAACCTTCCAGGTACAGGTCGGCGCGCGGGCCGCTGTCGTGGCCCATCAGGTGCGAGCCGCGCAGCACGTGCCAGTGGGTGGTGCCGGAGTCGAACCACACGTCCAGGGTGTCGCTGATCTTGTCGTAGAGCGGTGCGTCTTCGCCGATCAGTTCGGCGGCGTCGAGCTTGAACCAGGCTTCGATGCCTTCGACTTCGACACGTTTGGCGACTTCTTCCATCAGTTCAACGGTGCGTGGGTGCAGCTCGCCGCTTTCCTTGTTCAGGAAGAACGGGATCGGCACGCCCCAGTTGCGCTGGCGGGAGATGCACCAGTCCGGGCGGTTGGCGATCATCGAGTGCAGGCGCGCCTGGCCCCAGGCCGGAACGAACTGGGTGTCTTCGATGGCCTTGATGGCCCGTTGGCGTAGGGTGTCGCCGGTGGCTGGCTGTTTGTCCATGCCGATGAACCACTGCGCGGTGGCGCGGTAGATCAGCGGGGTCTTGTGGCGCCAGCAGTGCATATAGCTGTGTTCGATGACGGCGGTGTGCAGCAACGCACCGACTTCGCTCAGTTTATCGACGATGGCCGGGTTGGCCTTCCAGATGAACTGGCCGCCGAAGAACTCCAGGGACGGCACGTACACGCCGTTGCTCTGCACGGGGTTGATGATGTCGTCGTTGACCATGCCGTAGGCTTTGCAGGTCACAAAGTCGTCCACGCCATAGGCTGGCGCAGAGTGCACCACGCCAGTGCCGGCGCCCAGTTCGACGTACTCGGCCAGGTACACCGGCGAGAGGCGATCGTAGAACGGGTGGCGGAAATTAATCAGCTCCAGCGCGCTGCCGGTCGCCGTGGCGATAACCGAGCCTTGCAGCTCGTAGCGGGCCAGGCAGGCTTCTACCAACTCTTCGGCCAACACCAACAGCCTGTCGCCGACATCCACCAGGGCGTAGGTGAACTCCGGGTGGACGTTCAGGGCCTGGTTGGCGGGGATGGTCCACGGGGTGGTGGTCCAGATCACGATGGACGCAGGCTTGCCCAGGCTGGGCAGGCCAAAGGCTGCGGCCAGTTTGGCTTCGTCAGCGATCGGGAAGGCGACGTCGATGGTGGAGGATTTCTTGTTCTCGTACTCGACTTCCGCTTCGGCCAGGGCCGAGCCGCAGTCAAAGCACCAGTTCACAGGCTTGAGGCCCTTGAACACGAAACCACCCTTGACGATTTCAGCCAAGGCACGGATTTCGCCAGCCTCGTTCTTGAAGTTCATGGTCTTGTAGGGGTTGGCCCAATCGCCCAGCACGCCGAGGCGGATGAACTCGGACTTTTGCCCTTCGATCTGCTCGGTGGCGTAGGCACGGCACAGTTCGCGGGTCTTGTCCGCGCCCAGGTTCTTGCCGTGGGTCACTTCGACCTTATGCTCGATCGGCAGGCCATGGCAGTCCCAGCCCGGAACATAAGGCGCATCAAAACCGGCCAGGGTCTTGGAGCGGATAATCATGTCCTTGAGAATCTTGTTCAGCGCATGACCGATGTGGATCGTGCCGTTGGCGTAGGGAGGACCGTCGTGAAGAACGAACTTCGGACGATCCTTGCCAATCTCGCGCAACTTCCCGTACAGGCCAATGCTGTCCCAGCGCTGCAGAATCTGTGGTTCGCGCTGTGGCAGGCCGGCCTTCATTGGGAAGGCGGTGTCCGGAAGGTTTAGCGTGGCTTTATAGTCGGTCATTTATGGCTCTTCAGTTAGCGATTGGCGCTAGGTGCGGCTAGGGCACGGGCGGCGGCGACATCCGCATTGATCGCCGTTTTCAGCGCCTCCAGAGAGGCGAAACGCTGCTCTTCACGCAGCTTTTGGTGGAAAACCACCGTCAAACGCCGGTCATACAGATCGCCGGCAAAATCTAAAAGATGAACTTCCAAGTGGGCCTTGCCATCGCCGGCCACCGTTGGCCGCACGCCGATATTGGCAACGCCGGGCCACGGCTGGCCATCGATATCGACGCTCACCAGGTAAACCCCGGTCAGCGGCACGCGGCGGCGCTTGAGTTGCACGTTGGCGGTGGGCGTACCCAGTTGGCGCGCCAGTTTTTGCCCATGCAGCACCCGCCCGGCGATGCGGAACGGGCGACCGAGCAAACGCTCGGCCAGGGGGAAATCCGCCGCGGCCAGGGCGTTACGGACCTGGGTGCTGCTCACGCGCAAACCATCGAGTTCGACGGTCTGTGCGGCTTCAACGGTAAAGCCCCGGGCACCACCGGCCTGCTGCAGGAAGTCGAAATCCCCCACCCGGTCGCAACCGAAGCGGAAGTCGTCGCCGACCTCCAGGTGCTGTACGCCCAGGCCATCGACCAGGATGGTATCGACAAACTCGGTGGCGCTGAGTTTGCTCAAGCGCTGGTTGAAGGCCAGGCACAGCACCCGGTCGACGCCTTCTTCGGCCAGCAATTGCAGTTTGTCGCGCAAACGCGCCAGGCGTGCCGGGGCGGTGTCCGGCGCAAAGAACTCCCGCGGTTGTGGCTCGAATATCACCACGCAGCTGGGTACGCCCAACTCAAGCGCACGTTCACGCAGCCGACCCAGGATCGCCTGGTGACCACGGTGAACACCGTCAAAGTTGCCAATAGTGGCGACGCAGCCCCGATGCTGGGGGCGCAAGTTGTGGAGGCCTCGAACCAGCTGCATAACGCGCTTCTTGCTCATAAAGTGGTCGATTATAACCACACCCGGCGGCTGACGACAGGCAAGCTCGCCGCCAAATGCCTCGAACTGATGCCTGACGCGCACTTAAGCGCAAAAACCCGTCAGTTCAGGGCCTTGCGATTGAAATCACTCAGGCGAAAGCCCATCGCTGCGAGCATGCCGAAATAGGTCACCACCCCCGCCAGCACCAACGCACCGAGGCGCAGGAACCGCTCCAGCATGTGACCCTCACTCCAGGCCGGCATAAAGTGCAACGCCACCAACAGCACCGCCGACATCATCGCCACCGCCACCAGCAACTTCAGGCCAAAGCGCCCCCAACCTGGCTGAGGCTGATACATCTGCTGCTTGCGCAACTGATAGAACAGCAGCCCCGCATTGAGGCAGGCGCCGGCACTGATGGCCAGCGCCAGGCCCGCATGGGCCAGCGGCCCGATCAGCAGCAGGTTGAACAGTTGCGTGACCACGAGGGTGAAGATGGCGATTTTCACCGGCGTGCGGATGTTTTGCTGGGCGTAGAAGCCCGGCGCCAGCACCTTGATGACGATAATCCCAAGCAACCCGACCGAATAGGCGACCAACGCCTGCTGAGTCATGGCGGCGTCATGGGCGCCGAATTCACCGTACTGGAACAGCGAAACCGTCAGAGGCTCAGCCAGGATGCCCAAGGCCAGAGCGCAGGGCAGCACCAGTATGAAGCACAGGCGCAGACCCCAATCGAGAATGCGCGAATACTCGTGGCGGTCCTTGCTCGCGTAAGTCTTGGCCAACGTGGGCAACAGGATCGTGCCCAACGCCACCCCGAGGACGCCGGAGGGCAACTCCATCAAACGGTCGGCGTAGTACATCCAGGACACCGAGCCCGCCACCAGGAACGAAGCGAAAATCGTGTTGATAATCAAGGAAATCTGGCTCACCGACACACCTAGGATCGCCGGCAGCATCTGCTTCATCACCCGCCATACGCCGGAGTCGCGCAGGTTCAGGCGCGGCAACACCAGCATGCCGATTTTTTTCAGGTGCGGCAGTTGATAGAGCAACTGCGCCAGGCCACCGGCCAGCACCGCCCACCCCAGCGCCATGATGGGCGGGTCGAAGTAAGGGGTCAGGAACAACGTGAACAGGATCATGCTGACATTGAGCAGCGTCGGCACGAAGGCCGGTACGGAGAACCGGTTCCAGGTGTTGAGGATCGCGCCTGCCAGGGACGACAGGGAGATCAGCAATATATAAGGGAAGGTCACTCGCAGCAGGTCGGCGGTCAGGGTGAATTTTGCCGGTTCATCGGTAAAACCCGGTGCCGTCGCCCAGATCACCCAGGGCGCCGCTACCATGCCCAACACCGTGACCAGCGCCAGTACGAGCGTCAGCAGGCCCGAGACGTAGGCAATGAAAGTGCGGGTCGCTTCGTCGCCCTGCTGGCTTTTGTATTCCGCCAGGATCGGCACGAACGCTTGGGAAAACGCCCCTTCGGCAAAGATGCGGCGTAAAAGATTGGGCAACTTGAACGCGATAAAGAACGCATCCGTGGCCATACCGGCACCGAATATGCGCGCAATAAGGGTGTCACGGACAAACCCCAGGACCCGGGAAATCATCGTGATAGAGCTGACGGCGGCCAAGGATTTAAGCAGATTCATGGAAAGAGTTTTCGCCTGTCGATAAACAGCAGGCGAACAACGCGCCCACTTATGCGATACTCCGCGCCGCAGCAGCACAGAGCCAAAGCTCGCGAGTTTACAGGTCAGGCGCCGGAAAGAAATATCCGGGTGCCCCACACCTACCACTTAGCGGAACGCATCAACCGCCCTTGACAAGACTTCAACTCATCGGCATGATTCGCGGCCTATTTTGTTTGCTATTCCCTAAAAAGTCTTTCGAGGAGCTCGACGGTGGCCAACTCACCTTCCGCCAAAAAACGTGCAAAACAGGCTGAGAAGCGTCGCAGCCACAACGCCAGCCTGCGTTCCATGGTTCGCACCTACATCAAGAATGTAGTCAAAGCCATCGACGCAAAAGACGCTGAAAAAGCACAAGCCGCTTACGTTCTGGCCGTGCCAGTCATCGACCGCATGGCTGACAAAGGCATCATTCACAAAAACAAAGCTGCTCGCCATAAAGGCCGCCTGAATGGCCACATCAAGGCATTGAACCTTGCTGTAGCAGCCTAAGCGACACGCTTGTTAAAAAACCGACCCAGGGTCGGTTTTTTATTGCCTAGGATTTATACCGGCATAAAAAATGGGAGCCGGCAACGCCACTCCCATCCCCATAAATCACACCCACTTACTGCGCGCTATTGGCCCACGGCAGGATCGGGATGGCCGTCACCGCATTCTGCGGGCTGCCTTCGATCAAGCGGTCGCTGTACACCAGGTACACCAGGGTATTGCGCTTCTTATCGAGGAAACGCACCACCTGCATGGTCTTGAACACCAGCGACGTGCGCTCCTTGAACACTTCATCACCATCCTTGAGCTCGCCCTTGAAGCTGATCGGCCCGACCTGGCGACAAGCAATCGACGCCTCAGCACGATCCTCGGCCAACCCCAGACCACCCTTTACACCGCCCGTCTTGGCGCGGGACAGGTAGCAGGTCACACCTTCGACCTTCGGATCATCGAAGGCCTCGACCACAATCCGGTCGTTCGGCCCGACAAACTTGAACACCGTCGACACCCGACCAATCTCTTCGGCCGATGCCAGCAACGGCATCGCCAGCAACAGCCCCAACCACCCTTTAGCCATGCGCATACAGGTTTCCCTTAAACCAGAATCAGGTTATCGCGGTGAACCAGTTCCGGCTCCGCCATGTAACCCAAGAGACCGACAATCGCCTCAGACGACTGCCCGATGATTTTTTGCGCCTCAAGGGCGCTGTAATTGGCCAGCCCGCGCGCGATCTCACGACCATCCGGCGCGACGCACACCACCATTTCACCGCGACGGAAGCTACCCTGCACCAGTTTCACACCCACCGGCAGCAGGCTCTTGTTGCCCCGAGACAAGGCAGAAACCGCCCCTTCATCCAGCACCAAGGTACCGCGCGTCTGCAGATGCCCCGCCAGCCATTGCTTGCGCGCCGCGAGCATGCCGCGCTCCGGCGACAGCAACGTGCCGATGCGCTCGCCAGCCTTGAGCCGGTCCAGTACCCGCTCCAAGCGCCCACCAACGATGATGGTATGAGCGCCGGAGCGCGCCGCCAGGCGCGCCGCACGCAGCTTGGTCTGCATACCGCCGCGCCCCAGAGCGCCACCCGTGCCGCCCGCCACCGCATCCAGCGCCGGGTCGTCCGCGCGCGCCTCGTAAATCATCTGGGCATCGGGGTTGTTGCGCGGGTCGGCATCGAACATCCCGTCGCGATCCGTGAGAATCACCAGCAGATCCGCCTCCACCAAGTTAGCCACCAGCGCCGCCAGGGTATCGTTGTCGCCAAAGCGGATTTCATCGGTGACCACCGTGTCGTTCTCGTTGATGACCGGAATCACCTTGAGTTCGACCAGGGCACGCAGCGTGCTGCGGGCATTGAGGTAACGCTTGCGATCAGACAGGTCATCATGGGTCAACAGGATTTGCGCAGTATGGCGACCATGCTCGGCAAAGCTCGACTCCCAGGCCTGCACCAAGCCCATCTGACCGATAGCAGCAGCAGCCTGGAGCTCGTGCATCGCGCTGGGTCGCGCCGTCCAGCCCAAGCGGCTCATGCCGGCAGCCACGGCCCCGGAGGACACCAGCACCAACTCCACACCCGCCTCATGCAGGGCCACCATCTGCTCGACCCAGACACCCATGGCCGCACGATCCAGCCCCTTGCCATCCGCCGTCAGCAACGCACTGCCGATCTTCACGACCCAACGCTGCGCACCTGTCACCTTGCTCCGCATCATCTTCAACCTTAGCTTGCGAGCGGCGCGACCCAGCACCACCCGCGCGATTATTAGTAGGAGTTTTTACAGATACTAAAACGCCGCTCAGTGAGCGGCGCTTGTAGTTTACTGCAACGAATCAGTCGCGGACGTAAATGATTTCCGGACCATCTTCGTCATCCACATCTTCCTCGTCCCAGTCGTCATCACCAATATCGTGAACCGACTTGACGCCGCTGCGGCGCAGTGCGCGCTGGTCATCCAGGGCTTGCAATTGGGCACGCGCCTCGTCTTCGATACGCTGATCGAGGTCCGCCAACTCTGCCTTGTAGACCGGGTCGTTAGCCAAGCGATCGGCACGATCTTCCAGGTAACGCATGATGTCGCGGGTCAGACGCTCAGTGCCTTCTTTGGCAATGGCCGAGATCACGTAGACCGGGCCAGTCCACTCCAGACGATCAACGATCTCCTTGACGCGCTCTTCGTGCTCTTCCTCAAGGATCTGGTCGCACTTGTTCAGCACCAACCAGCGATCGCGCTCAGCCAGGGACGGGCTGAACTTGGTCAGCTCACTGACAATCACCTCAGCCGCGTCTGGCGCACTGCTTTCATCCAGCGGCGCCATATCGACGAGGTGCAGCAACAGACGAGTGCGAGACAAGTGCTTGAGGAAGCGAATTCCCAGGCCCGCACCGTCGGAAGCCCCTTCGATCAGGCCCGGGATGTCCGCAACTACAAAGCTCTTCCAGCGATCGACACTGACCACACCCAGGTTCGGCACCAGGGTGGTGAACGGATAATCCGCCACCTTCGGCTTGGCGGCCGAAACCGAACGGATAAAGGTACTTTTGCCCGCATTCGGCAAACCCAACAGGCCCACGTCAGCCAGAACCTTCATTTCCAGCTTGAGGTCACGCTGCTCGCCCGGCTTGCCAGGGGTTGTCTGACGCGGCGCGCGGTTGGTGCTGGATTTGAAACGGGTATTGCCCAGACCGTGCCAACCACCGTGAGCCACCAGCAGACGCTGGCCGGCCTTGGTCAGGTCGCCAATCACTTCCTGGGTGGCGGAGTCGATCACCGTGGTGCCCACCGGTACGCGCAGCACCAACTCCTCACCTTTTTTGCCGGTGCAATCGGTACTGCCGCCGTTGGAACCGCGCTCGGCATCAAAATGCCGGGTGTAGCGGTAGTCCACCAGGGTATTGAGGTTTTCGTCGGCGACCATGAACACCGAACCGCCGTCACCGCCGTCACCGCCGTTGGGGCCACCGTTTTCGATGAATTTTTCCCGACGGAAACTCATGCAACCGTTACCGCCGTCGCCGGCCTTTACTCGAATCGAAACTTCATCAACAAACTTCATAACAAAACGCCTCTCGCCGCATGGACGAGCCAAAAATCACCAAGACATAAGACTCTTGCAAAAATGAGCGCAGCGACCTCAATCAACGACCGCACAATCCAGCGCTGGCAGCCCATACAAACAGTTTTGCAAGAGACTCACCCCACAAACGAAAAAGCCCCGTCGCAAGACAGGGCTTTTCCAGCAACTACGTAATTATGCCGCGACGACTTCAGTCTTCGGGACAACGCTTACGTAACGACGACCGAAGGCGCCTTTAACCTGGAACTTGATCACGCCTTCGATTTTAGCGAAGAGGGTGTGATCCTTACCCATGCCAACACCGTAACCGGCGTGGAATTGGGTGCCGCGCTGACGCACGATGATGTTGCCTGGAACGATGACCTGGCCGCCATACATCTTCACGCCAAGGCGTTTGGCTTCTGAGTCGCGACCGTTACGGGTACTACCACCAGCTTTTTTGTGTGCCATGAGTTCAATTCTCCTAGTGAGGAATTAGGCTGAAATTAAGCCTGAATACCGGTGATTTTGATCTCGGTGTACCACTGGCGGTGGCCCATACGCTTCATGTGGTGCTTACGACGACGGAACTTGATGATGCGGACTTTATCGTGACGACCTTGGGAGATCACTTCAGCCACAACGGTAGCGCCAGCAACAACTGGGGCACCGATATTTACGTCGTCGCCATTGGCAACCAACAGAACGCGATCAAAAGTGACGGATTCGCCGGTAGCGATTTCCAGCTTTTCGATCTTCAGGTATTCACCTGGAGCGACTTTATACTGCTTGCCGCCTGTAACGATTACTGCGTAAGACATGGTATTTCTCCGATAATCCTGCTCACCCAGCTCTTTATAAGAAGAGGTATTGGCTGGCATGGCTGCATGAGGCTGGAACGGCCCAGATGCAATTGCGTAAGGCAGGTGCTGCCCAGGAAGTTCAGGGTGCGCGATTGTACGCAAGGCACCCGCACCTTGCAAGGGGGCGTCCAACGCGCCTTGACACCCAGGGGCACGGGTCCTAGCATGCCGCGCAACCCTTCTGGAGCACCTGTCGCTGATGCAACCCCAAGCTTTCTACCGCGCGGTGGCGGACGATTTTAGCGCCGTCGACGGTATCATCAAGAAACAGCTGACTTCCCGAGTACCGCTGGTATCGAAAATCGGCGACTACATTACCTCGGCCGGGGGCAAGCGCCTGCGTCCTCTATTGGTGCTGCTGTGCGGCAAGGCGCTGGGCCGCGAGGGCGACGACATGCGCCTGCTCGCCGCAACCATCGAGTTCCTGCACACCGCCACCCTGCTGCATGACGATGTGGTCGATATGTCCGGCATGCGCCGTGGCCGCTCCACCGCCAACGCCATGTGGGGCAACGCCCCGAGCGTGCTGGTGGGCGACTTCCTGTACTCGCGCTCGTTCGAGATGATGGTCGAGCTGGGCTCCATGCCAGTGATGAAGATCCTCTCCCAGGCCACGCGCATCATCGCCGAAGGCGAGGTGCTGCAACTGTCCAAAGTGCGCGACGCCAGCACCAGCGAAGAAACCTACATGGAAGTCATTCGTGGCAAGACCGCCATGCTCTTCGAGGCTTCTACCCACAGTGCCGCCGTCCTGGCCGGCGCCACCGCCGAACAGGCAGAGGCGTTGCGCACCTTTGGCGATCACCTGGGCGTGGCGTTCCAACTGGTTGACGACCTGCTCGACTACCGTGGCGACGCCGACACCCTGGGCAAAAACGTCGGCGATGACCTGGCCGAAGGCAAGCCGACCCTGCCGCTGATCTACACCATGCGCGAAGGCACCGCCGAGCAAGCTGCGCTGGTGCGCCAGGCAATCCAAAAGGGCGGCATCGAAGACCTGGAAAGCATCCGCACCGCCGTGGAAGCGTCCGGCTCGCTGGAATACACCGCTCAACTGGCACGCGATTACGTGGCTCGCGCCATCCAGTGCCTGGAAGCCATCCCGGCCAGCGAGTACCGCGACGCCCTGATCGAATTGAGCGAGTTCGCGGTCGCCCGTACTCACTGACCGCCACACCCGGTGGGAGCACGCCTGCTCCCACTTGCTTTTGCGTTGCACCCCTGCCCCGGCTAAAACCCTATACAATGTGCGCTTTTTAGCGATCCTGAATCCAAGGAGCCTTAGTGAGCACGTTGCCACCCTGCCCAAAATGCAATTGCGAATACACCTATGAAGACGGCGCACAGCTGATCTGCCCGGAGTGCGCCCACGAGTGGTCCGCCTCTGACGAGGCCGAGACAGCCAGCGACGAAACCGTGAAGAAGGATTCGGTCGGTAATGTCCTGCAAGACGGCGACACCATCACCGTCATCAAAGACCTCAAGGTCAAGGGCACTTCCCTGGTGGTCAAGGTCGGCACCAAGGTCAAGAACATCCGCCTATGTGACGGCGACCACGACATTGACTGCAAGATCGACGGCATCGGCCCGATGAAGCTCAAGTCCGAGTTCGTCAGAAAGGTCTGAACCATGCTGGCTGCCATCCCGCGCAATGCGGGACGGCACCGCGGCCAGCAATAGCAAAAAGCCATAGCTCTGTCAGCCCACGCAATGCCCACACAAAAAAATGCAGAAATCGCCAATAGGCGCTTGCTATTACTTGAATAAGAATTATTCTCATCGAACCCTTCAACGGAGATGAGAACCATGACTTATTTGATCGACGCCTGGCTGGACCGCCCACACCCCTACCTCAGGATCCTTCACAGGGAAACCGGGGAAGTCTGTGCCGTATTGGAAGAAGAAGCGCTCAATGAGCTGCAAGACCAGGGCGACCTGGATCTCCATGGCCTGAACTCCAGCGAGCCGGTGGTGCTTAAGGAGTTGGTGCGCAACCTGTTTCTGTTCTGCTATGCCCGAGCCTTGCGCCCGGTGACGGAGCTCAACGGTAAGTTCCACCCATGAACCACCCCGCAGAACCTATAGAAGCAAACGGTGCGGCGACCCGACTTGCCCGCGGCTGTTTCACCGCGGCGCAAACCTGAAATCGAGTTGCCTGCATCGCAATGCAGGCCCACACCGCTTCAACCAACCTTACAGAACGTCGAGCAGTTCGACGTCGAACACCAAAACGCTGTGCGGCGGGATGCTACCCACGCCCTGAGCGCCGTAGGCCAGTTCGCTCGGCACGTACAAGCGCCATTTGCTGCCGGCATTCATCAGTTGCAGGGCTTCGGTCCAGCCAGCGATCACGCCACCCACCGGGAATTCCGCTGGCTGCCCACGATCGTAGGAGCTGTCGAATACCGTGCCGTCGATCAGCGTGCCGTGGTAGTGCGTGCGCACGGTGTCTTCACGCGATGGCTTGGCGCCTTCACCCGCGGTCAGCACTTCGAATTGCAGGCCGGAGGCCAGAGTAGTGATGCCTTCGCGCTTGGCGTTGTCGGCCAGGAATGCCAGGCCAGCGCCGGCAGCGGCTTCAGCCTTGGCAGCGGCTTCGGCTTGCATGACTTCGCGGATAACCTTGAAGCTGGCGGACATTTCTTCCTGGCCAACACGGCTTTCCTTGCCGGCGAAGGCGTCGGTCAGGCCTGCCAGGATCGCGTCCAGGCTGACGCCCGGCGGCGGGTTGTCGCGCAGTTGGTCGCCCAACTGACGGCCAATGCCGTAGCTGACGCGGGTTTCGTCGGTGGACAGATTGACTTCGGACATAACACGGCTCCGCTGTGGGGCACCCTGGAAGCCGCTTGGTATAAGGCCGGCTCCCGGAAAACCCTTGATAAAAAGGGCGAGCAGACTAGCACACTGCCGCGATCGAGATCAGTAGGCGCAAAGTGCGCGCCTACTGGCGCCGGGGAATCAGTGTTTGGTCAGCTTGTCCAGGTAACCCATGGCGAATGCCGAGACCACGAACGTCATGTGGATGATGACGTACCACATCAAGTGCTCGGGATCGACGTTCTTGGCATCCATGAAGATGCGCAGCAGGTGGATCGACGAGATCGCGACGATCGAGGCGGCCACTTTCATCTTCAGGGAAGACGAATCCATGGTACCCAGCCAGTTGAGCTTCTCTTTGTGGTCATCGATGTCGAGTTGGGAGACGAAATTCTCGTAGCCGGAAATCATCACCATCACCAACAGGCCGCCCACCAGCGCCATGTCGATCAGCGACAACAACACCAGGATCAACTCGGACTCGGCCATCGCGAAAATGTTGGGGAAAACGTGCAGCACTTCCTGGAAGAACTTCAGCGCTAACGCCAGCAAGCCCAGGGACAGGCCAAAGTAGATCGGCGCCAGCAGCCAACGCGAGGCGTACATAGCATTTTCGATAAAACGTTCCATTGAATCTCACACAAGGGCAGAAAATGGCGGCGAGTATAGCAGCCGCTCAAACACCCATAAACCGCGGTGCCGCGCCTAGAACGCCGTGGGGTGGCAACGCCCGCCATTGATCTCGCGCAGTTGCGCCTGCAAGTGCAGGCACCAGATCTGCGGGTCGTCGGCCAACTCATAGCCGTGGGACGTCAGGCTTTCAACGATGGTTTCCAGAATGGACTCGGCGACGAACGGCCCATGGAACGGGCCCTGCGCCTTGATCGCCGTGGGCTGCTCGCCGGCCATACCGGCGGCGAATAACAGCGTCCACATACCGGTTTCCCCGGCGAGCGGGCGAATGCTGCATTCGATGCGGGTGACCAGGCCCAGACACTGGCGGGTGAGGCAGAGGTTGCGCGGCATGGCGGCGACCCTCGGTAGATCCGGTGTTCAGCCCCCACGAGGGGGCCGGCTCGATCCAGTGATGACTGTCGATTCCCTGTCCTGAGCATAGAAGAAAAGCCAAGTCAGCAAGTTGGCGGGCCTAACCAGGCGCCGAATGGTCATTGTCGACTTTTTGACGCATCGAAATGGCAAGCGGGGCCGACCCGCTTGCCACAGGCCTCAGGCGGGCTTGGCTTCGGCCAACGCCTGCTGCGCCAACTCCTTCTCGGCGTCCTTGAGGTCGTCTTCGCTAATCATTTCCGCGATCACCCGCAAGCGCTCCACCACCCGCGCATTGACGCTGCCTTCGGGGAACTGCCCCTCCTCATCCGGCTCGCCGGCCGGCTCACCGACCAACAGGCTCAGGGCTTCGTCCGCCTGACGCACGGCATACACGTGGAACTGTCCGGCCCGCACCGCCGCCAGGACTTTCTCGTCGAGCATCAAGGTGGCGACGTTAGCCTGGGGAATGATCGCCCCCTGCTCCCCCGTCAGCCCACGGGCCTCGCAGAGGCGGAAGAAGCCTTCGAT
Organism: Pseudomonas sp. MF08875; assembly: GCF_059862525.1. Taxonomy (NCBI): domain Bacteria; kingdom Pseudomonadati; phylum Pseudomonadota; class Gammaproteobacteria; order Pseudomonadales; family Pseudomonadaceae; genus Pseudomonas; species Pseudomonas sp. MF08875. The sequence goes on along the minus strand of NZ_JCBCUW010000009.1, from coordinate 90,880 downwards.
CTTCTCGTTGACCCCGCCCACCGCTTGCACTTCACCGAACTGGTTGATCGAGCCGGTAATGGCAAAACACTGCTTGAGCGGCGTTTTGGACAATGCCGAAATCAGCGTGCACGCCTCGCCCAGGGAGGCGCTGTCGCCATCGACGTAGCCGTAGGACTGCTCCAGGGCAATGCTTGCGGAAATCGCCAAGGGGAATTCCTGGGCATAGCGGCTGCCCAGGTAACCGGTGAGGATCATCACGCCCTTGGAGTGAATCGGTTGCCCGAGGTTGACCTCGCGCTCGATGTCCACGATACCGCTGCCGCCCGGGTACACCGTGGCCGAGATCCGCGCCGGCACACCGAAGGCCGAATCGCCCACTTCCAGCACCGTCAGGCCGTTGCACTTGCCGACTGCGGCGCCGTCGGTGTCGATCAGGATGATCCCCGCCAGCATGTCGTCGAGAATCCGTGCCGACACCCGGCCAGTGCGGGTGGCCTTGGCCTTGAGGGCGCGTTCGATATGCCCGGCATCGGTCATTTCATCGCCGGCCAGGTGGCGAATGAAATCCGCCTCGCTGACCAACTGGAATAGATCGCCGATACGCGCCGACAAGCGCCCCTGATGCTCGGCCAGGCGTGCGCTGTAGGTGGCCAGGCGCGCCACCGCGTCGGCAGTCAGCGGCGCCATGCCTTCTTCGCTGGTGCGGGTTTTGAGTAACTGGGCGAACTGTTCCAGGCTTTCGTCGACCATCGGGATGTCTTCGTCGAAGTCCACCAGCACCCGGAACATCTCCTGGAAGTCCGGGTCCAGGTCCTGCAGCGTGTAGTACAACTGGCGCGCGCCGATAATGATGACCTTGACCTGCAACGGAATGTGCTGCGGCGTCAGGGTCACCGTGGCCAGGCGCCCCAGTTCGCCCAACGGCGACTCCATTTTCAGCTTGCGCGATTGCAGGGCGCGCTTGAGCGCGTCCCACACGAACGGTTCGCTGAGCATTTTTTCCGCTTCCAGGATCAAGAAGCCGCCATTGGCGCGGTGCAGCGCACCGGGGCGCAACTGCCGATAGGTGGTGTAGAGCGCGCCCTGGTCGGTGCTATACTCGATGCGGCCGAACAGGTTGTCGTAGGTCGGATGGGGCTCGAACACCACCGGCGCGCCGCCACTGGCGGGGTGGCCGACCACCAGGCTGGGGCAGTACTGCTCTTCGAGCAGTTTGCGCGCCACGGCGTCGGTCTTGCTGTCGTCCACCAGTTGCTCGACCACGGTCTTGAGCAAATACACCTGCATCGCTTGCAGATAGCCGCACACGGCGGCGTTTTCCGCGTACTTCTGCGACAACGGCGCCAACAGCGGCTGCAAGGCCAGGGTGATGGTCTCTTCGTTGAGCTGGCGCATCTGGTTGCTCGACTCACGCTTCCACTGCGGCAGGCTCGCCAGCTCTTCGTTCAGGCGCTCTTCCAGTTCGGAGATATCGACGTGGAAGCGCTCACGCTCAGCCTCCGGCAATTGGGCGAACTCCGCCTCGTCCAGCGCCTTGCCTTCGGCCATCGGGGTGAACGCGATATTGCTGCTGTCGCGGTACAGGGCGACGTCTTTTTCCAGGGCCAGGCGTTCGATCACATCCAGCGCGCGGTCGTAGCGCTGGTTGAAGGCGCGGTCGATGGCGCTTTTCTTCTGCTGGTAGGACGGGTGCTCGAACACCGCCGGAAAAGTCGCCAGCAGGTTGTCGATCAAGCCATTGATATCGGCGATGAAAGCGCCCGCTTCGCCAGAGGGAAGCTCCAGGGCCCGGGGTTCGCGGGGGTCATCGAAGTTGTTGACGTAGACCCAGTCCGCCGGGGTCTGCAGGCGCTTGCCCTCGGCCTTGAGGTAGCGTTTGACGAAAGAAAAACGGCCGGTGCCCGGCTCGCCCATGACAAATACGTTGTAGCCGGGGCGTGGCATCGCCACACCGAACTGCAAGGCCTCGACGGCACGTTCCTGGCCAAGCACACCGCGAAAGGGCTCCAAATCATTGGTGGTCGAGAAGCTGAACTGTTCAGCGGAAAACGGACGGGTCAGCGCTTCAGGCGCGAGACGCAAGCTGGCAGCAACAGGATCAGGCATCGGACTTCCTTACATCAGGCGGGGCGGATGGCGGCATTCTGGCGCCGGGTATGCCTGGCTGGCAAGGCACGCGGTAACTGTAGCCGTCACCCGGGCGCAATGAAGACACCTGTGGGAGCGGGCTTGCCCGCGATGGCGGCGTATCAGCCTGTATCAGCGTTGGATAGGCCGACGCCATCGCGGGTGAGCGGAGCGCCGCCCCGCTCCACACACGTGCAGCTCATGGCATGCAGTCGGCCCCCTCCAGCCAGGAACACCACCCAAAACCCCGGTCAAGCCCCGATAAACCGGAGCCTCGACGATTGTTTTACAAAAAATCACGGAACCCTGGGATCGTGCCTAAACTCCAAGCTGCGCGGCTGGGCAAATAACCGGCCCGACTGGCGCTGATACGGGCCAGACTCCTGTCCATTGGTATGCACATAAAGAGAACAAAGCTATGAAACGGATTCTTCTCGGTACTCTCTTCGCCGCTGTATCCATCAACGCTATGGCTCAGGCGCCAGGCGGCCCGGATTGCGGTTGGGGCAACATGCTGTTCGAAGGTCAGCGTGGCACCCCGGCTCACTTCCTGGCATCCACCACCAACGGCACTTCCGGCAACGCCACGTTCGGCATGACTTCCGGCACCAACGGCTGCGCCACCAACGCTTCGCTGACCTACGGCGGCAAATCCTGGTTCGCCATGAACGGCATGATGAACGAACTCTCCGAAGACATGGCCAAGGGTCAGGGCGAAGCGCTGACCACCTATGCCGTGGTACTCGGCGTGGCACCTGAAGACCGCGCGCACTTCGCCGCAGTCACCCACGAACACTTCCAACAGATCTTCACCAAGGCAGACGCCACCGCTGAAGACGTGCATACCAACACCCTGGCCATCCTCAAGGGCGACGCTCGCCTGGCTAAATACGCCACTCCGGCATAAGCTCGGCCCACCCGCCCCTTCATGGGGCGGGTTTTGTTTTTTGGACCTGGCCGCTCAAGCCTGCCCCAGGCTTACCGGTCGCCCCACCCCGACTCGGGTCTCTTTTTTATTAAGTTGCCACCATGCTCAAACGCCTTGCCTACCTGGCGCTCTGTGTCTGCGCCCCGTTGTCCGCCGCACCACAGATCGACAACCCGCGTTTGCAGCAACTGGCCAACGACCCCTTCTGGATTTCCCTGGGCCACTACGAAACCGCCAAGCTCGGCGGCTGGCGCAGCTATGTCAGCGACCCCAAGTTCTTCCTCGCCGCCAACGGCGCCGAACGCCCCGATGCCGAGCTGCAAGCCACCCTGCAAGCGCTCTACGCGCCTGCCAGCGCCGGCGAGCAACACGCCCAGTGCGTGTACCCGGCGCGCACCCGTTGGCTCAAGGCGCAACTGAACCTCACCGACCTGCCCACGGTGGCGTGCGCCGAATTCACCCAGTGGTTCAAGGACGTTTCGCCCCACAGCGCGGTGATGATTTTCCCGGCGGCTTACCTCAATAGCCCGTCGTCGATGTTCGGCCATACCCTGCTGCGCATCGACCAGGCCGATGTGCAAAGCGACCAGACCGCCCTGCTCAGCTACGCGATCAACTTCGGCGCCTACATCGAAGGCTCCGACAACAGCATCCTCTACGCCTGGAAAGGCCTGATGGGCGGCTACCCCGGCCTCTTTGCCCTGGTGCCCTACCAGGAAAAGCTCTCCGAGTACCGCAGCCTGGAAAACCGCGACCTGTGGGAATATCGGCTGAACCTGACGCAAGCCGAGACCGAGCGCATGGTCGAGCACGTCTGGGAACTCAAGCAGATCAAGTTCGACTACTTTTTCTTCGACGAAAACTGCTCCTATCGCCTACTCGAGCTGCTGCAAGTGGCCCGCCCGGGCCTGAAGCTGACCGAGCAATTCCCCCTTACCGCCATCCCCACCGACACGGTGAAAGCGGTCAAGGACGCGGGCCTGGTGGAGAAGATCGACTATCGCCCCTCCCGCGAGCGCGAATTGCTCAGCCGCGCCGAGCCGCTGAACGGTGACGAACAGCAATGGGTGCTCAAGGTCAGCGCCGACCAACAACAGCTCCAGGCCCCGGCCTTCAAGGCCCTGCCCCGCGCGCGCCAGGCGTTGATTATCGACGCCGCCTATCGCCTGGAGCGCTACCGCGCCAACGGCCAGGAACGCGACCCGCAACGGGCCCAGCGCAGCTTCGAGCTGTTGCGCGCCATCAACCAGAACCCCGCGCCGGAGCTGGACATCCCCCGCCCCGGCCTGCCCGAGGACGGCCACGAATCGCGCACCTGGCAGGCCGGCATCGGCACCCGGGGCGACGATGCCTTCGCCGAATACGGCCTGCGCATGGCCTATCACGACCTCAACGACAACGCCGAAGGCTTCCCCCTGGGCGCGCAGATCGAAATCCTGCAAATGAAAGTGCGCCAGTACGAGGGCAATCGCTGGCAGTTGCAGCAACTGGACCTGGCCACCATCCGCTCCCTGACCCCGCGCAACGAGCTGCTGCAACCACTGTCGTGGCAAGTCACCGGGGGCCTGGAACGGGTGCCGGGCAAGCACGACGACGAAACCCTGGTCAGCCACGTCAATGGTGGCGCCGGCGGCACCTGGCAACTGGGCGACGACCTGCTCGGCTTTGCCCTGGGGGCCGTGCGCGTGGAGCACAACAACGACTTCGCCGAATTCATCTCCCCAGCCGCCGGGTTCAATACCGGCCTGCTGTGGAAAACCCCCCTGGGCAACCTGAGCCTGGAGGCGCGCGGCGACTACTTCACCAACGGCGAAGTGCGCCGTAGCCTGAGCCTCAACCAGCAATGGGAGTTGTCGCGCAACCTGGGCCTGCGCCTGAGTGCCCAGCGCGAATTCAGCCACCTGGCCTCGGCCGAGAACGAAGTGATGCTGGAATTGAAGTGGTATCACTACTGAAGCGCAAAACAGCGCCCCACAGGTCGCTTTGCAACAACCGATGAAACCAAAAGGCTGCGACCATGGCCCAACCCTGCATGACAGGAGAAATGCCATGAGTCGCGCATTCGTCAACGAAGACCAGGCCGCTGCCCAGGCCGACACCCCGGTGGAGCGCCAGGTCAGCACCCAGCCCAACCACCTCACCGCCCGCGGGCTGGCGCAATTGCAGGCGAAAGTCGCCGAACTGCAGCAATTGCACAGCGAAGAAAGCGCCCGAGGCGAAATGGCCGACAAACAGCGCCAGGCCGAGATCGAGCGTGACCTGCGCTACTTCAACCAGCGCCTGCGCAGCGCCCAGGTCGTCGCGCCCGCCACCTCCACCGAGCAGGTGCAGATCGGTAGTTGGGTGACCTTTGCCAATGAAGACGATGCGCAACAGCGCGTACAACTGGTGGGGGAGGATCAGGCCGACGCCGCGCGCGGCCTTATCAACTGGGGCTCGCCCCTGGGCCGGGCCCTGCTGGGCGCCCGGCTCGGCGACGAAGTGCTATGCAAGCGCCCCGCCGGCGATCAGGTGCTGGAGATTATCCGCATCGAGCCCGAGGTTTAGACCACGCCCTGGGCCAGCATCGCGTCGGCAACCTTGACGAAACCGGCGATGTTCGCGCCTTTGACGTAGTTGATGCGGCCGTTTTCTTCGCCGTAATGCACACACGCGTGGTGGATCGACTGCATGATGTTGTGCAACTTGCTGTCCACCTCACCGGCCGTCCACAGCAGGCGCATGGCGTTCTGCGACATCTCCAGGCCACTCACCGCCACGCCGCCAGCGTTCGACGCCTTGCCCGGGGCGAACAAAATGCCCGCCTCGATAAAGATATCCACCGCCGCCAGGGTGGTCGGCATGTTCGCGCCTTCGGCCACGCAGATGCAGCCGTTGCGCAGCAGGGTGCGCGCGGCGTTGTCGTCCAATTCGTTCTGCGTCGCGCAAGGCAGCGCGATATCGCACGCCAGGTCCCACGGGCACTGGCCGGCACGGAACTCCAGGGCAAAACGCGTCGCCAGTTCGCTGATGCGCCCGCGCTTGACGTTTTTCAGCTCCAACACCGCCAGCCATTGCTCCTCGGTCAGGCCCGACTCGCAGTACAGCGTGCCTTCGGAGTCAGACAGGGAAATCACCTTGCCGCCCAGGTCCATGACCTTACGTGCCGCGTACTGGGCCACGTTGCCGGAACCGGAGATCGCCACGCGCTTGCCTTCCACACGCTGGCCGCTGCGCTTGAGCATTTCTTCGGCGAAGTACACGCAGCCAAAACCGGTGGCTTCCGGGCGGATCAGGCTGCCGCCGTAGCTCATGCCCTTGCCGGTCAGGACGCTAGTGAACTGGTTGCTCAGGCGCTTGTACTGGCCGAACAGGAAGCCGATTTCGCGGGCACCGACGCCGATATCGCCGGCCGGCACGTCCACGTCTGCGCCGATATGGCGGTACAGCTCGCTCATGAACGCCTGGCAGAAACGCATCACTTCGGCGTCGCTCTTGCCTTTGGGGTCGAAGTCCGAGCCGCCCTTGCCGCCGCCCATGGGCAGGGACGTCAGGGAGTTCTTGAAGGTTTGCTCGAAGGCGAGGAATTTCAGCACGCCCATGTTCACCGACGGGTGGAACCGCAGGCCGCCCTTGTACGGGCCGATGGCGCTGTTCATCTGGATGCGGAAACCGCGGTTGACCTGCACCTTGCCCTGATCGTCAACCCAGGAAACGCGGAACACCACCGCGCGCTCGGGTTCGCAAATCCGTTCGAGAATGCCCGAGGTCAGGTAATGCGGATTAGCCTCCAGAAATGGCCACAGGCTGCGTAGGACTTCTTCTACAGCCTGGTGGAATTCCGGTTGCTCAGGGTCGCGCTTTTTCAGGCGGGCAAGGAAGTCTTCGACGGATTCGATCATGGGAAGTCTCGGCAAATTTATTGTCGTTAAAGGAGATTTGCCCGGGACTTTATCAATTCATTTCGCACCGCGACAGCGCAAAATGTCGCAGTTATGAAATTAAATGGTGCATTGGATGTAAATCGGCAGGGTTTTCTCGGCTGTTTTGCACCTAAACAGGGATTGCCAGCCCAAGGCTTGCACCATCAGGTTTAGCACTATCGCGAGCAGGCTCGCTCCCACCTGGAGCGATGTTTACTCCACCTGTAGGAGCGAACCTGCTCGCAATAGTCCTACATCCACTCCAGCAGATTCACACGCAAAAAAAAAACGGAGCCCCCAAGGGCTCCATTGTTCAAACCACCGGCGCGGATCAGGCCAGTTTCTTGTGCCGTACGCGGTGCGGCTGGGCCGCTGCGTCGCCGAGGCGTTTTTTGCGGTCGGCTTCGTACTCGGTGTAGTTGCCCTCGAAGAACACCGCTTGCGAGTCGTCTTCGTACGCCAGGATGTGGGTCGCCACACGGTCGAGGAACCACCGATCGTGGGAGATCACAATGGCGGCGCCCGGGAAGTCCAGCAGGGCTTCTTCCAGGGAACGCAGGGTTTCAACGTCCAGGTCGTTGGACGGTTCGTCGAGCAGCAGGACGTTGCCGCCCTCTTTCAGGGTCAGGGCCAGGTGCAAGCGGCCGCGCTCACCACCAGAGAGGTCCTTGACGAACTTCTGCTGGTCGCCGCCCTTGAAGTTGAAACGCCCGACGTAAGTACGCGACGGGATTTCGTAGTTGCCGATGCGGATCTGGTCCGAGCCGTCGGAGATCTGCTGGAACACGGTCTTGCTGCCGTCCAGGTCATCACGGCTTTGGTCCACGCAGGCCAGTTGCACGGTTTCGCCGATTTCGATGCTGCCCGAATCCGGTTGTTCCTTGCCCATCAGCATGCGGAACAGCGTGGATTTACCCGCGCCGTTACCGCCGATAACACCGACGATCGCGCCCTTTGGCATGGAGAACGACAGGTTGTCGATCAACACGCGGTCGCCATAGCCCTTGGAGACGTTTTTGAATTCGATGACCTTGTCACCCAGGCGCGGACCAGCCGGGATGTAGATCTCGTTGGTTTCGCTGCGCTTCTGGAATTCCTGCGACTGCATTTCCTCAAAGCGCGCCAGGCGCGCCTTGGACTTGGACTGGCGGGCCTTGGCGCCTTTGCGCACCCATTCCAGTTCGTCCTTCATGGCCTTTTCATGGGCCGATTGCTGCTTGGATTCCTGGGCCAGACGATCGGACTTGGCTTCCAGCCAACCCGAATAGTTGCCCTCGTACGGAATGCCCGCGCCGCGGTCCAGTTCCAGGATCCAACCGGCGACGTTGTCGAGGAAGTACCGGTCGTGCGTGATCGCGACCACGGTGCCCGGGAAATCGTGCAGGAAGTGCTCCAGCCAAGCCACCGAGTCAGCGTCCAAGTGGTTGGTCGGTTCGTCGAGCAGCAGCATATCGGGAGCCGACAACAGCAAGCGGCACAGAGCCACACGGCGTTTTTCGCCACCGGACAGGTGCTCGATCTTGGCGTCCCAGGCTGGCAGGCGCAGCGCATCGGCGGCCACTTCCAGTTGACGATCCAGGTTGTGGCCGTCGCCGGCTTGCAGGATGGCTTCGAGCTTGGCCTGTTCGGCGGCCAGTTTGTCGAAGTCGGCATCCGGGTCGGCGTATTCGGCGTAGACCTGATCCAGGCGCGCCTGGGCGTCCTTGATGACGCTGACTGCTTCCTCGACCACTTCACGCACGGTCTTGGTCGGGTCCAGTTGCGGCTCTTGCGGCAGGTAGCCGATGTTCAGCTCAGGCATCGGGCGTGCTTCGCCGTCGAACTCGGTGTCGACGCCAGCCATGATTTTCAACAGGGTGGATTTACCCGAACCGTTGAGGCCCAGCACGCCGATCTTGGCGCCGGGGAAGAAGGACAGCGAAATGTTTTTCAGGATTTCCCGCTTCGGCGGAACAACTTTGCTCAGCCGATGCATGGTGAAGACGTATTGAGCCATGGAGAACCTAGGGTCAGTGACGGGTGAATAAAGCGGGCGAAGCCCGGGCCAGGCTATGCGCGGCGCGGGCCGTTGATCGCGATCAATGCCTGCGTGCGGAAAATGCCTGATTGTCTGAGGCTGGAGCGCCTTCGCGTAACCGGCAAAGCTACCTCAACGGATCATATGAGTCCAGCCAGCAGGGGCTGGCACTTTGCCACAACTCAGGGCATGCTATCCGCCCTTTGGGCGTCCGGCTTATAGTGCACGTCGCGCCAGTCCAGCCAAATCGCAGGGTCACAGCTTGCCCAATGTCACTTCGCCTTCGTCCGCGCGCGCGCCAAACTCTGCGCCCGGCTTGCCTCTGCGCGGCACCATCAAGGGCGCACTGGCAACCATGGTCTTGTTGCTGTTGGCCCTGCTGTTCTGGCAACTGCTCGACCAGCTCAAGCAAACCCAGCAACACGAACGCCAGTACACCATCGACTACAGCGCAGATCAGGCCGACCACATCAGCCTGAACATGGCGCTGAACGCGCAGATCGCCCTGAATCTGCTACCGATCGTCGAACAACCCCGCTCATCCGATGAACTGCAGGCGCTGCTGGCCAAACTCCAGCGCTCGCTGCCCGACCTGCGCAGCCTGGCCCTGCTCGACAGCGAAGGCCAAGTGCGCAGCGACAGCGCCGCCGCCAGCGGCGACCACCCATGGCTGGCGCAGATGACCCAACGCAGCCGCGCCCAACGCTACTTCTACGGCAGCGCGGCGGATGGCTCGGTGGCGTACCTGCTGTTGCACCAACCCAGCGGCGACAGCAAAGGCTACTGGGCGCTGCGTTTGGCCCCTCGCTTCGTGCAAGGCCTGGGCAAGAGCGGCGAACACCCGGCCTCGGCCCAATGGGCGCTGGAAAACCAACTGACCCAACAGATCATCGGGCAAAGCCCCAACCTGGCGGCGGCGCACAACCAGGTCCTGCCCCCCGAAGCCCTCGAAGACAGCGTGCTGGTGGTACCCCTGGGTAAAAGCGACTGGCAACTGCGCGGGTTGTTTGATGAGCAAGCGGTGGTCGAGCAACTACTGCCGGCGTTTATCGGCAAATGCCTGCTAGGGCTGGCGTTCTCTCTACTACCGCTTGTCGCCCTGCTCAACATGCGCCGCCGCCAGCGCCAGTTGCATGAGGGCCGGCGCCGCTACCAGGACATTTTTGAAGGCACGGGCGTGGCTTTGTGCGTGCTGGACCTGTCCGGGCTCAAGGCTTTCTTTAATAACAGCCACCTGCAAACCGGCGACGAACTGCGCCAATGGCTGCAAGGCCAACCGGGCCAGCGCCAGTATTTGCTGCAAGAGCTGCGCATCACCGAGGTCAACCAGGTCGCCCTGCAATTGCTCAACGTCAGTTCCTGCGAAGACGCCTGGAGCCTGTTGATTGCCGGCGACCCGCAGGTGGGCAATGCCATCGGCAATCAATTGCTTGAAGCGGTGCTGGAGCAACAGCAGCAACTGGAGCTGGAAATCAAGCTCAAGGACGCCCAGGGCAACGACCAGCATCTGTGGCTGGTGCTGCGCCTGCCCCGCGAGCGCAGCGACTACCAAGCGGTGATCCTGAGCATCAGCGACATCACCAGCCGCAAGCTGATCGAGTTGTCGCTGGTGGAACGCGAAGGCTTCTGGTCCGACGTGGTGCGCACCGTGCCCGATCACCTCTACGTGCAGGACGTCGTCAGCCAGCGGATGATTTTCAGCAACCATCACCTGGGCCAGACCTTGGGCTACAACAAGACCGAGTTGCAGCAGATGGGCGAGTACTTCTGGGAGATCCTGCTGCACCCCGAAGACGCCGACCTCTACCACCTCGCCCGCCAGGAACAGCGCCGCAGCGGCTACGCGCAATTGCTGCAATGCCAGTTGCGTTTTCGCCACCGCAACAACCAATGGCGGCGCTTCGAGGTCCGCGAGCAGGCCCTGGCCCGCGACCGTCACAACCAGGTCACGCGCATCATTGGCGTGGCCAAGGACATCACCGACCAGATCGAAGCCAGCGAGTCACTGCGCGACAGCGAGCAGCGCTATCGCATGCTCGCCGAGAGCATCAGCGACGTGATTTTCTCCACCGACAACAAACTCTCGCTTAACTACGTCAGCCCTTCGGTGCAAGCCGTACTGGGCTTTGCCGTGGACTGGATCTTCCAGAATGGCTGGCAATCGACCATCGCCAACCCCCAGCAACTGAGCGGCATCTACAGCCTGATGGATCGCGTCAGCAAAGCCCTGGACAAACCCGAGCAACTGGCCCAACTGCGCGACCAGGTGCAGACCCAGTTGTTCCTGTTCGACTGCCTGCGCGCCGACGGGCGCAAGATCCCCATCGAGTTGCGCCTGGTGCTGGTGTGGGACGAACACGGTGCGTTCGAGGGGGTGTTGGGGGTGGGCCGCGACATCAGCCAGCAGCGCCGCGCGGAAAAAGACCTGCGCATGGCGGCCACGGTGTTCGAGCATTCCACCTCGGCGATCCTCATCACCGACCCGGCCGGCTATATCGTGCAGGCCAACGAGGCCTTCAGCCGCGTCAGCGGTTATGCGGTGGCGCAAGTGCTCGACCAGTTGCCCAACATGCTCACCGTCGACGACCAACAGGAAGCCCACCTGCGCTATGTGCTCAAGCAACTGCACCAGCACAGCACCTGGGAAGGCGAGGTCTGGCTCAAGCGCCGCAACGGCGAGCACTACCCGGCCTGGGTCGGCATCACCGCGGTACTGGACGACGAAGGCGACCTGGCCAGCTATGTGTGTTTTTTCAGCGACATCAGCGAGCGCAAGGCCAGCGAGCAGCGCATCCATCGCCTGGCCTACTACGACGCCCTGACCCACCTGCCCAACCGCACGCTGTTCCAGGATCGCCTGCACACCGCGCTGCAATCGGCCGAGCGGCAGAAGTCGTGGGTGGTGCTGATGTTCCTCGACCTGGACCGCTTCAAGCCAATCAACGATTCCCTCGGCCACGCGGCCGGCGACCGTATGCTCAAGGAAATGGCCACGCGCCTGCTCGGCTGCGTTGACGATGACGACACCGTGGCGCGCATGGGCGGCGACGAATTCACCCTGCTCCTGCAACCGCGTGCCAGCCGCGAAATGGCCCTCAACCGCGCCATCCACGTCGCCGAGCAAATCCTCGCCAGCCTGGTCAAACCCTTCGTCCTTGAAGGCCGCGAGTTCTTCGTCACCGCCAGTATCGGCATCGCCCTGAGCCCCCAGGACGGCAACGAGCTGAGCCAGTTGATGAAGAACGCCGACACCGCCATGTACCACGCCAAGGAACGCGGCAAGAACAACTTCCAGTTCTACCAGGCCGACATGAACGCCAGCGCCCTGGAACGCCTGGAGCTGGAAAGCGACCTGCGCCACGCCCTGGACCAGAACGAATTCGTCCTTTATTACCAACCCCAGTTCAGCGGCGACGGCAAACGCCTGACCCGCGCCGAAGCCCTGCTGCGCTGGCGCCATCCACGGCGTGGGCTGGTACCGCCGGGGGACTTCATCCCGGTGCTCGAAGAGCTGGGCCTAGTGGTGGATGTGGGCGACTGGGTCATCGCCGAAGCCTGCCGCCAGCTCAAAGCCTGGCACCAGGCGAAGGTGCGCGTGCCGAAAGTCTCGGTGAACATCTCGGCACGGCAGTTCTCCGACGGCCAACTGGGCACCCGCATCGCCAACATCCTCAGGGACACCGGCCTACCGCCGGCGTGCCTGGAGCTGGAACTGACCGAAAGCATCCTGATGCGCGAAGTCAGCGAAGCCCTGCAAATCCTCGCCAGCCTGAAGAACCTGGGCCTGAGCATCGCGGTGGACGACTTCGGCACGGGCTACTCCTCGCTCAACTACCTGAAGCAGTTCCCCATCGACGTGCTGAAAATCGACCGCACCTTCGTCGATGGCCTGCCCTGCGGCGAACAGGACGCCCAGATCGCCCGCGCCATTATCGCCATGGCCCACAGCCTGAACCTGGCGGTGATCGCCGAAGGCGTGGAGACCCACGAGCAACTGGACTTCCTGCGCGAACACGGCTGCGACGAAGTGCAGGGCTACCTGTTCGGCCGCCCGATGCCGGCCAACCGTTTCGAAGCCCAATTCAGCAACGATGCGCTCTTCCTGTTCGACTGACAGCAAGAGCGCGGCAAGCTTAAAGCGACAAGCGGCAAGCAGTAGCGCGTTGGCTTTAACTTGCCGCTTGTAGCTCCCCACTTGAAGCTCGCTCTCCCACAACCTGATCGCGTTTCATATCCCTTCTAAAAGCGCATGGGTTAGAATGCCCCTCTTTTCTGCCCCCGATCCTTGAGGACCGCCATGTTCAGCCGTGATTTGACTATTGCCAAGTTCGACGCCGATCTTTTTGCCGCCATGGAGCAAGAAGCTCAGCGCCAGGAAGAACACATCGAGCTGATCGCTTCGGAAAACTATGCCAGCCCAGCGGTGATGGAAGCTCAAGGCTCGGCCCTGACCAACAAGTACGCCGAAGGTTATCCGGGCAAGCGCTACTACGGTGGTTGCGAGTACGTCGACGTGGTTGAGCAACTGGCCATCGACCGTGCCAAGGAGCTGTTCGGCGCCGATTACGCCAACGTCCAGCCACACGCCGGTTCCCAAGCCAACAGCGCCGTGTACCTGGCCCTGCTCTCGGCCGGCGACACCATTCTGGGCATGAGCCTGGCCCACGGCGGTCACCTGACCCACGGTGCCAGCGTTTCTTCCTCGGGCAAGCTGTACAACGCCATCCAGTACGGCATCAACGCCGATGGCCTGATCGACTACGACGAAGTCGAGCGCCTGGCCCTGGAACACAAGCCAAAAATGATCGTGGCTGGTTTCTCCGCCTACTCCCAGATCCTCGATTTCCCACGCTTCCGTGAAATCGCCGACAAGGTAGGCGCCTACCTGTTCGTCGACATGGCCCACGTGGCCGGCCTGGTCGCCGCTGGCGTGTACCCGAACCCGGTACCGTTCGCCGACGTGGTCACCACCACCACCCACAAGACCCTGCGCGGCCCACGTGGCGGCCTGATCCTGGCGCGCGCCAACGCCGACATCGAGAAAAAGCTCAACTCCGCGGTGTTCCCTGGTTCCCAGGGCGGCCCACTGGAGCACGTGATCGCCGCCAAGGCCATCTGCTTCAAGGAAGCACTGCAGCCTGAGTTCAAGGCCTACCAACAACAGGTCATCAAGAACGCCCAGGCCATGGCCAGCGTGTTCATCGAGCGCGGTTTCGACGTAGTTTCCGGCGGTACTGAAAACCACCTGTTCCTGCTGTCGCTCATCAAGCAGGACATCTCCGGCAAAGACGCCGATGCCGCACTGGGCAAGGCGTTCATCACCGTGAACAAAAACTCGGTGCCTAACGACCCACGCTCGCCGTTCGTCACCTCGGGCCTGCGCTTCGGCACACCCGCCGTGACCACTCGCGGCTTCAAGGAAACCGAGTGCAAGGAGCTGGCTGGCTGGATCTGCGACATCCTGGCCGACCTGAACAACGAAACCGTGATCGACGCGGTACGTGAGAAGGTCAAAGCCATCTGCGCCAAGCTGCCGGTATACGGCGCTTAATCGCCCCGTTACTACGCGGCACTAAAAAGCCCGGTCTTATGACCGGGCTTTTTTTCGTCTGAACGTTGAGTGGCGAATGTAAGGGGAAACATCCAAAAACAGACTTGTGCAAACACCGTCACCCCTTCGACTAACCTCAAAAGTGCACTTCTCCTAAACACTCTCAAAAGGATTTGAGAACCATGAGTACCAGCCGAAACAAATCATTCCTCGCAACGTTCACCGTCAACGGCTCCTGGCTGCACTTTCCAGGTCAGACCTTCAACGAAAAAGTCACCGTCCTGCACTACGATACGCCTTCCATCGCCACGGAAGTCCGCGATGTCTCCAATGTGCTGACCATGATCGCGGTCAACGTGAACCCGCCCCTGGTGTTCTACTGCCGCAATGAAGACGACTACTACACCTTCTACAACCGCACTCCAGGCCCTTACTACGGCAAGGTCATCAGCAAGAACCAGCATGACAAGTTCGCCGCCCTGCCTGCGGCGGGTAGAGACACCACAACGTTTAACTTTCTGGACTTGGACGGCAACATTATTACGTTGGACGACATTCAGTCCGACCAAGTGGACGTGCGTATCCAAACCCGTGCAGGCGCCCCCTTGGGGCTTAACAACAAGTTCTCGAAAATAAATAGAGTGCATCACTTCATTGGCGAATACGGCACCCAACTGACTTGGCGCATGAAGATACTTGAGCGCAATACCCCGTATATCAGCGACCCGGACGAAGTTTGATCGATATAAAAGCCGCCTGCTGTGGGCAGGCGAGTTTTTCAGAGTTGCTCGAAAGCTTTCTTTATTTTTTCGTGGGGCAAATCGTCGCCGATGAACACAATGACACTTTCGCGCACTGCATCTTCGGCCCACTCGGTATCCCAATCGAAGCCGTAGAGTTTCAATACGCCTTGGAACACCAGGCGCCGCGCCTCACCGCCAATGTTCAGCACGCCTTTGTAACGCAGCAGTTGTTTGCCGTGGTCTTCCAGCAGTTGGTTCATGAATTCGCTGAGCCGGTCGATATCCAGCGGTTTGTCGGTGCGCAGCACCAGGCTGCAGATCCGGTCGGTGGCCGCGGCCTTAGCCACTGGCCGCAGGTTCAGGCCACCGCCCAGGTCAGCGTTGAGGTTGAACCCGCGCACGTCCAGCAACTCGGCCAGGTCGATCCGGCCATGCTCGACCACCCGGATCGGCGCCCGGCGGTTGATCCGGGTCAGGCGCTCGCTCAGGGCGGTGAAGGCCTGCTCGTCCACCAGGTCGCGCTTGCTCACCAACAACCGGTCGGCAAAGCCGACCTGCGCCTGGGCGATGGTCTGGGTCAGGTGGAATTCGGCATGCGCGGCGTCCACCAGGGTGATGATGCCGTCGAGGATGTAGCGCTCGCGCAGTTCTTCATCGATGAAAAACGTCTGGGCCACGGGCGCCGGGTCGGCCAGCCCGGTGCATTCGATCACCAGGCGATCGAAGGCGATCTCGCCACTGTCCAGGCGCTCGAGCAGCAGGAACAGGGCTTTGGTCAGGTCGGTGTGGATGGTGCAGCACACGCAACCATTGGACAGGGTCATGACTTGTACCGGCTCATCACCCAACAACTGAGTATCAATGCCGGCGTCACTGAATTCGTTTTCGATCACGGCGATTTTCAAGCCGTGCTCGGCCTTGAGTAGGTGGCGCAACAACGTAGTTTTGCCGGCGCCGAGAAAGCCGCTGAGGACGGTAACGGGGATGGGAGAGGACAAAAGCAGTTCTCCTGAATAACGCAAGGAACAAAACAAATGTGGGAGCGGGCCTGCCCGCAATGGTGGTGCCAGATTCAACATCGCTGTTGGCTGACAGTCCGCCATCGCGGCAGGCACGCTCCCACAAGGGGTTACATCGACCCGGCTAGCGGGTCAGCAGCACTTGGGCCCACCCTTGCCCCCGTAACGGGCTTCCTGGCGTTCGCGAAAGAACGCCTCGTAGTCCATCATCGGTTTGTCCGGGTGTTTGGTCTGCATATGCTCGACGTAGTTGTCGTAGTCGGGCATGCCGACCATCAGGCGCGCGGCCTGACCGAGGTACTTACCGAGGCGACTCAGGTCATTGAACATGGCGCATTCCTCGCTTACGCATCCGGCACGGCCTGGAACGGCGACTCTTTATCCGTGCGCTCCTTGTTGCCCCAGGCAGCAATGCCGACCTTGAGCGCATAGAACAGGATGCTGAAGACCACCGCCAAAAACAGCGCCGTGAGCGTGGCGTTGGTGTAGGCGTTGTAGATCACGTGCTGCATCTGGTCGATGCTCTTGGCCGGGGCCAGGATCTGGCCGTTGGCAAGGGCATCGCTGTACTTCTTGGCCAGCGACAGGAAGCCGATCGCCGGGTTGGCGTCGAACAGCTTGATGAAGCCTGCGGTGGTGGTGCAGATCAGCAGCCACACAGCCGGCAGCATGGTCACCCAGATGTAGCGTTGGCGTTTCATCTTAATCAGCACAACCGTGGCCAGCATCAGCGCGATACCCGCCAGCATCTGATTGGAGATGCCGAACAGCGGCCACAAGGTATTGATCCCGCCCAGAGGGTCGATCACGCCTTGGTACAGCAGGTAGCCCCACATCGCCACACAACCGGCGGTGGCGATCAGGTTGGCGGTCCAGGATTCGGTGCGTTTGAGCGCTGGCACAAAGGAGCCGAGCAAGTCCTGGAGCATGAAACGCCCGGCACGGGTGCCTGCGTCCACGGCGGTCAGGATGAACAGTGCCTCGAACAGAATCGCAAAGTGGTACCAGAATGCCATGGTGTTTTCACCCGGCAGGACACTGTGCAGGATCTGCGCGATACCGACCGCCAGGGTTGGCGCGCCACCGGCACGGGCCAGGATGGTGGTTTCACCGATGTCATTGGCCACCGCTTGCAGCGCTTCGGGGGTAATGGCAAAGCCCCAACTGCTGACGGTTTGCGCCACGCTGACCACGTCCGAGCCGACAATCGCGGCCGGGCTGTTCATGGCGAAGTACACGCCCGGCTCGATCACCGACGCGGCAACCATGGCCATGATGGCCACGAAGGACTCCATCAACATGCCGCCATAGCCGATGTAGCGCGAGTGCGCTTCGTTGGCCAACAGCTTGGGCGTGGTGCCCGAAGAGATCAACGCGTGGAAGCCCGACACCGCGCCACAGGCGATGGTGATGAACAGGAACGGGAACAGCCCGCCCTTCCATACCGGCCCGGTGCCGTCGATGAACTGGGTCAATGCCGGCATTTTCAGGTCGGGCATGGTCACCAGGATGCCGATGGCCAGGGCGATGATGGTGCCGATCTTGAGGAAGGTGGAGAGGTAGTCACGCGGGGCCAGGATCAGCCACACCGGTAATACTGCGGCGACGAAACCGTAGCCGATCAGCATCCAGGTGATCTGGATGCCAGTGAAGGTGAAGGCCTTGGCCCACACCGGATCAGCGGCGATCTGCCCGCCCAGCCAGATAGAACCCAGCAGCAACAGCACGCCGATGATCGAGATTTCGCCGATGCGGCCCGGGCGGATGTAGCGCATGTAGATGCCCATGAACATCGCGATCGGGATGGTCGCCATCACCGTGAAGATGCCCCACGGGCTCTCGGCCAGGGCCTTGACCACGATCAGCGCCAGCACCGCGAGGATGATAATCATGATGAGGAAGCAGCCAAACAGGGCAATGGTGCCCGGGATGCGGCCCATTTCCTCACGCACCATATCCCCCAGGGAACGGCCGTTACGGCGGGTGGAGAGGAACAGGATCATGAAATCCTGCACTGCACCGGCCAGCACCACGCCGGCGATCAGCCACAGCGTGCCGGGCAGGTAGCCCATTTGCGCGGCCAGTACCGGGCCCACCAGCGGCCCCGCGCCAGCGATGGCAGCGAAGTGGTGCCCGAAAAGAATGTGTTTGTTGGTCGGCACATAGTCCAGACCGTCATTGTTGAGCACTGCGGGGGTAGCCCGCCGGGGGTCCAGTTGCATCACGTTGTTGGCGATGAACAGGCTGTAGTAACGATAGGCGACCAAGTAGATGGCCACTGCCGCGACCACGATCCACAAGGCGTTGATCGCCTCGCCTCGGCGCAAGGCCACGACGCCAAGGGCGCACGCTCCGACGATTGCCAGCAGCAGC
Source organism: Pseudomonas sp. MF08875 (assembly GCF_059862525.1). Taxonomy (NCBI): domain Bacteria; kingdom Pseudomonadati; phylum Pseudomonadota; class Gammaproteobacteria; order Pseudomonadales; family Pseudomonadaceae; genus Pseudomonas; species Pseudomonas sp. MF08875. Next base: position 72,238 of record NZ_JCBCUW010000009.1, on the reverse strand, counting down.
CAGGGTATGTGGCGTAGCAGGCTATTATTGTTTTTCATTTTTTTATTCCAGCCAGGGTGGACAGAAAGACAGCCCTCGGAGTTTAGCGCGGCCGGCCTTAAAGGCCAGCCCCCTGCTTTGGTCTTGAGCCTTCATTTGTGGGAAAAAACCACAAATAAGCGGCTGGTCTATAGTCTTCCCACATCCAGAGGGTTGGGCCATGAGCGAAAATGCCGCAGATCGCCGCCGCTTCAAGCGTATCGCCTTTAATGCCAGGACCGAACTGCGCCAGCAGGCTCGCACCTGGAGCGTGCAATTGCTCGACCTATCCCTCAAAGGCCTGTTGATCCAGCGCCCGCAACCCTGGCAGGGCGACCCTGGCGAAGCCTTCGACGTCGATATCCACCTCGCCCCCGACACCCCCGTGCACATGCGCGTACGCCTGGCCCACGACGACCACGGGCAATTGGGTTTTGTGTGCGAGCACATCGACCTTGCGTCCATCAGCCACCTGCGCCGCCTCGTCGAGCTGAACCTGGGCGACCCGCAGGAGTTGGAGCGCGAGCTGGGTGCGTTGATCGATATCCCCTGAGCGCGCTGCGACACCACACCGCAGGCGGGCTTTTTACTTATCCGGGCCGATCAGGCTAAATAGCGCGCTTGAACGTCCACCTCACTGGATCCCACCCATGCCCCGACAACGGCTAGCACTTGCCTGGATCGCCTGCCTAGCAGTGCTGTTCAACCTGCTCGCCATGCCGATTTCCGGGGCCATGGCGCAAAGCGCCAGCGGCGCGGCCAGCGAGCAAGTGATGTGGGGCAGCTTCTGCTCCTCCAGTGGCACCAAAATGGTGGCGATGTCGTTGGGCAGCCTGGAGCAAAAGGCCCCACAGAACGACGACCACTCCAACATGCAGCACTGCTGGTGCTGCTCCGGATCGCCGCCGCTGGTGGCTCTGCCCGGGCATGTGCCGCAATTGCACGTCACCCGTTTGGAGCCCGCCCAGGGCCCGGCGCCCACCCTGCTTTCCAGCCCCACGCCGCGCCAGCAATGGCCCAGCCTCAATCCGCGCGCCTCTCCGCTGGCCTGATTCAACCTCGCAACCATCCTGCGTCCTGAATCGTCCCGGAGTACCGACATGTTGAAGAAAACCCTGTTGATGGCCGCCCTGTTGCTGCCTGCCTGCTTTGCCCATGCCCACGAGTACACCAGCGGCGAACTGCACATCGCCCACCCGTGGTCCCAGGAGCTGCCGCCCAACGCCCCCACCGTGGCGGCCTATTTCGTCATCCACAACAACGGCAAGAACGCCGACCGCCTCCTAAGCGTGACCTCGCCCATTTCCGCCAAGGCTGAACTGCACGAACACGTGAAGCAGGGCGACCTGATGAAAATGCAGCAGGTGCCCAACGTGGTGATCCCCGCCGGCGGCGAGGTGACCTTCGCCCCCATGGCCTACCACGTGATGCTGTTGGAATTGAAGGACCGCAGCCTGCTGGCCGACGGCAAGCGTTTCCCGCTGACCCTGCGCTTCGAGAAGGCCGGCGAGGTCACGGTCGATGTCGCCGTGCAGAAGCAGGCGCCCGCCGGCAGCGGCGAACACGTCCACGCCCAGTAAGCCAACGCCGATAGCCGCATGAACACCGTGCGCACGCCTCGTGCCGGGCGATCCCCTGCGCGCCACGACTCCCTGAGGGTCCGGCGCGGCAGTTGGATCAGCCTGTTCGCCATGCTGATGATTTTCATCGGGCCGCTGATTTCCCAAGCGATGCCGATGAATCACGCCATGCCCATGCCCGCGCATCAGGGCATGGATATGGCCGCGCAAGACCCGGCCTGCCACGACGCCACCGCCACGCACCACGCCCCCGCCAAATCCCCCGCCCAGCCGCAGATGTTGTGGGAGAAGTGCGGCTACTGTGGCCTGCTCTACAACTGCCCCGCGCTACCCGGCAGCATCGCCTTCAACCTTTTCGACAGCCCTCCCCCCCTGGCTGTCACCACCCCCGCACCGCGCCTGGGCCATGCCCGGCAGGCCGTGTTTCCCGGCGCCCGCAGCCGCGCCCCACCCATCGTCGCGTAAACCCAAAACCCACTTATCACCCGGCCGACTGTAGAAAAGACAGCCGCAGGCTGCTGGCCGTGTGTTGTTTACGACTGACTCGATGGAACCTCTATGTCCAGGTTTTCTGCTGACACACGCAACCGCTTCGCCCTCAATCACCCGCGCCTGCGCTTGACCCAGGCCATTGCGCTGTTCTGCGGCACCCTGCTGGCGCCCTGGGCCCTGGCCGGCGAACACGATGAGCACCTGCACCCGGCCACCGAACTGAGCCCCACGGTGATTACCGCCATCGCCCAAAGCTCGCCCCTGACCGTGGTCACCAACCCCAAAGACCCGCGCCAACCGGTGCCGGCCAGCGATGGCGGCGACTACCTCAAGACCATCCCCGGCTTTGCCCTGGTGCGCAACGGCGGCACCAACGGCGACCCGGTGCTGCGCGGCATGTTCGGCTCGCGCCTGAACATCCTCACCAACGGCAGCATGATGCTCGGTGCCTGCCCGGGGCGCATGGACGCGCCGACCTCGTACATTTCCCCGGAAACCTACGACCAATTGACCGTGATTAAAGGCCCGCAAACCGTGCTCTGGGGCCCCGGCGCCTCGGCCGGCACCGTGCTGTTCGACCGCCAGCCCGAAAGCTTCGGCGAACTGGGCACGCGGGTGAACGCCAGCATCCTTGCCGGCTCCAACGGGCGCTTCGACAAAGTGGTCGATGCCGCTGCCGGCGGGCCTTTGGGCTACGTGCGGGTGGTCGGCAACCAAGCCCACTCCGACGACTACAAGGACGGCAACAACGACACCGTCGAATCGCGCTACGACAAATGGAACGGCGACGTCGCCCTGGGCTGGACCCCCGACGCCGACACCCTGCTGGAGCTCACCGCCGGGCGCGGTGACGGCGAGGCACGCTACGCCGGGCGCGGCATGGACGGCTCGCAGTTCCTGCGCGAAAGCCTGGGCCTGCGTTTCGAGAAGTCCAACCTCGGTGAGGTGCTGGACAAGGTCGAAGCCCAGGTCTACTACAACTACGCTGACCACGTGATGGACAACTACAGCCTGCGCACCCCGTCCGGCACCGGCATGATGGCCGGGCCCATGGCCTCCAACGTCGACCGCCGCACCCTCGGCGCACGCATCAAAGCCACCTGGCGCTGGGCCGACGTGCAGTTGATCGGCGGCCTCGACGCCCAGACCAACGAACACCGCAAGCGCGCCGCCAGCGGCATCGACACCTACAAGAACCTGCCCCGCGACAAAGACGCCGACTTCCACAACTACGGCGTGTTCGGCGAACTGACCTGGTACGCCGCCGACCGTGACCGCCTCATCAGCGGCGCACGCCTGGACCGCGCCAGCGCCAAGGATTTCCGCCAGACCCTAAAGTCCGAAGGGATGACCCGACCCAACCCCACCGCCGACGAAACCCGCGCCGACACGCTGCCCAGCGGCTTCGTGCGCTTTGAGCACGACCTGGAGGACAGCCCCACTACCCTCTACGCAGGCCTCGGCCACGCCCAGCGCTTCCCCGACTACTGGGAGCTGTTCTCGCCCAACAAAGGCCCGGCCGGTTCGGTGAACGCGTTCGATGCGGTCAAGCCGGAAAAAACCACCCAGCTCGACTTCGGCCTGCAATACAAAAGCGCCGACCTCGAAGCCTGGGCCTCGGGCTACATCGGCCAGGTGCGCGACTACATCCTGTTCGACTACACCCGCGGCATGATGGGCATGACCTCGCGGGCCGAGAACATCGACGCGCGGATCATGGGCGGTGAACTGGGCGCGGCCTACAAGCTGACGCCCAACTGGAAAGCCGACGCCACCCTGGCCTACGCCTGGGGCAAAAACAGCAGTGACGGCTCGGCCCTGCCACAGATGCCGCCGCTCGATGCCCGCTTCGGCCTGACCTACAGCCAGGACACCTGGAGCGCCGGGGCCTTGTGGCGCGTGGTCGCGGCGCAAAACCGCATCGACCAGAACAAAGGCAACGTGGTGGGCAAGGATTACGATAAAAGCTCAGGCTTTGGCGTGTTCTCCCTCAACGGCGCCTACCGCATCAACAAGCAGTTCAAGGTCAGCACCGGGGTGGACAACCTCTTCGGCCAGGCCTACGCCGAGCACCTGAACCTGGCGGGCAACGCCGGGTTCGGCTACCCGGCCAACGACCCACAGGCCCTCAACGAACCGGGCCGTACCTTCTGGACCAAGGTGGATATGAGTTTCTAGGCAAAAGCATCGCGGGCAAGCCCGCTCCCACAGGGGCAATGCACCCCAACGGTGGGAGCGGGCTCGCCCGCGACAGCCCCACCACCGATTAAAAAAAGATCCATGCCCTTGCGGAGCACCCTGATGAGTCAACCCAAGATTTCCTTCTACAACCTGGCCTGGCGCTGGCATTTCTACGCCGGGCTGTTTGTCGCCCCGTTCATGGTGATGCTGGCCCTGACCGGGATCATCTACCTGTTCAAGCCCCAGCTCGACCCGCTGCTGTACGCCGACCTGCTCAAGGTCCAGCCCGGGCAGCACCTGGCCAGCGCCGACGAACAACTGCGCGCCGTGCGCAGCGCCTACCCCCAGGGCCACGTCAGCCAGTACCTGCCGCCCATTAACGCCGAGCGCAGCGGGCAGTTCGTGGTGCACGACGCTGGCCGCGAATTGAACGTGTTCGTCGACCCCTATCGCGCCCAAGTGCTGGGCGAGCAGGACGCCAAGTACAACCTGCAAGCCGTGGCACGGGCGATCCATGGCGAGCTGATGATCGGCACCCTGGGCGATCGCCTGGTGGAACTGGCCGCCGGTTGGGGCATCGTGCTCGTGGTGTCGGGCCTGTACCTGTGGTGGCCGCGCGGCCAGTCTTCGGCGGGGGTGTTGTGGCCACGCCTGAACAGCCGTGGCCGCCTACTGTGGCGCGACCTGCACGCAGTCACCGGGTTCTGGGGCGCGTCCCTGCTGCTGGTGATGCTGCTCAGCGGCATGACCTGGACCGGGTTCTGGGGCAAGCAGTACGCCGAGCTGTGGAACCGCTTCCCGGTGGCGATGTGGACCGACGTGCCCACCTCCGACCAACAGGCCCGCGAACTCAACACCGCCACCCGCCAAACCGTGCCCTGGGCCATGGAAAACACGCCGATGCCGATGTCCGGCGACCACGCCGAACACAGGGCCCACGGCGCCGGCGAAACCGCCCCGGCCGCGCCCACCGTGAGCCTGCAACAGGTGCAGGACATCGCCACCGCGCGCCGCGTGGAGCCGGGCTACAGCATCACCTTCCCCACCACCGCCAGCGGCGTGTTCACCCTTGCCGTGTTCGCCGATGACCCGCGCAACGACGCCACCTTGCATGTGGACCAATACACCGGCCGGGTCCTGGCCGATGTGCGCTGGCACGACTACGGCCCCGTCGCCCGCGCCACGGAGCTGGGGGTGATGCTGCATGAAGGCAAGATGTTCGGTGCGCTCAACCAGATCATCGTGCTGCTGATTTGCCTGATGATCCTGCTCAGCGCGGTGAGCGGCGTGGTGATCTGGTGGAAGCGCCGGCCCCAAGGGCGCCTGGGTGTGCCGCCACTGCGCCACGACTTGCCGAAATGGAAAAGCGCCATGGCCATCATGCTGGCCCTGGCGCTGATCTTCCCGCTGGTGGGCGCCTCGCTGATCGCCCTCTGGGTGCTGGACCGCCTCCTGCTCTCACGCTGGAACCGCGCCCAGTCCTGACGCCGCCGTCGTAGCAAGCGGGCAGCCCCGCTTGCTACAGGTTAGAGTTCATCGCGGTCGCGGATGGGCTCGTCCCAGGGCTGGGACAGTTTTAGCTTGAGGTCCTGGGATATCAGCCCGCGCCGACTCCAGAACGACCCGGCCCGGAGCACCCGCAGTTGCTGGCGGCCAGCCAGCAGCGACAGCACCTCTGAAATACGCGGGACTTTGGCCGGGTTGCTGCCTGGCGTCCACTGCCGATGTTCCATCAGCACCTGATCCTCGGCACGGGTGTAGTCGGGGGTGAACTTGATAAGCGCCCCATCAAGGGTGGACAAGTAATACATATCGAGCTGACCACCCTCCTCCCGATCACGGCCGTGGGTGTACAGGTCAACGTTGCGCCAAGACGCAAAGTTGCGGCGCAGCCCCTCTTCGCCCGGCGCTGGCGGGTACTCCTCGGCGGAGCGGAACAACTGATACGCCGCCACCATCTGGGTGCCCTGCGGGTAAATACGTTCCAGCCCGGACTGCTTGCGCAGGAAGAACCCGAGTATCGAGGAAGCACTGGCGCGAAACTCCACTTCCACCATCGGCGCGGTATAGGAGTAAAACTCCTCGCCCACGCGGTAGCGCCGCAGGCGGATGGCACTCAGGTACTGGCCCTGGGGGCTGCCCTTGAAGATGCGCGAGCAATACAGCACCGCATCATCCGCGTCATTGAACACCGGCCCCATGACAAAGTCGGTCCTGGGCAGTGCCTTGACACTGCGCCGCTCGCCCGGCAGCCAATCGGCCGTCACCAGGCCATAGCCGTCCCAGGCGGCGCTGGGCAGCAGGATCTGCAACTGGCCCTTAATCCCCAGCAGGTGGACCAGCTCCAACAGCTGCAGGCGGCTCTGCTGCAACCGCTCTTCCAGCGCACCGATTCCGGCCAATACCGTGGAGTCACCGTCGAAACGGTACTTGAGCAAGGCACCGTCGGCAAAGGACAGGTACAGCGGCAGGTATGGGCCAGCGGCCGCAGGCGCGCAAATGCGCAGGCCCTGGACGACCCTGACGGGCCGCACAAAGCTGTTGTGCAGCGGGTCATCGACGCCCGTGATGCTCTGGTCCGGCGCGGCGAAATAGAACCCCGCCAGTTCGCAGCCATGCGGCACCGCGCCCTGGGGGAACACCTGATGCAAGTGGGTGAAGTTCTGTCGCGCCAGGGGCAGCGTCACCATGTACTGGTCGCTGGCGGTGACCCGCAGGAGATAGCCGCCCTGCAACCACTCGCGTTCGCCCAGAGACTCCAGGGCATAGCGCACCGCATCATCGGCCTGCATGAACAGCGGGCTGAACACCGGCTCCTGGCTGGCCTGAACGATATCCAGCGGCAGGGGGATGCTCGCCCGAGGCACGAAGTTTTTGTCAACGATGCGCGGCGGGCCCCACACCGGGCTGGCTCGCAACACCTGGAGCTGGGCAGCGCCAGCCAATTCGCGGACCCAGTCGGCCGGTTTGAGCATGCCGCTGTCCAACTGCTGCGCGACCCGATTGCCCCAGGGGCCGTGCCCTGCCCCGGCGGTGGGTGATAGCCGCGCTTTGAGCAAGGCCTCCTCGGCCCGCCCGTCGAGCGTGAGGTTCAAGAGGCTGCCATCGGGGCAAAACAGGTACTCGCTACGCCGGTCACGGGCGTCCTGGTGAAACAGGCTCGCCACACGCTGCGCCGAGAACAGGTTGATGTACAGCTCACGCTCCACCTCGGGCAGGTTCACCGCTGGCACGGGCCGCAGCCGGGAGCAGTAGCGCGCGGCAATCTTGAAGTTTTCCGGGAAGGTCTCGCCCCCCTCTTTGATGGGAAACACCCAGGTCTCGTCAAAGAGCTCGCAATTGCTGGCCAGCGGTTCGGTGGCAAAGAACAGGCCGTCGCTCTGGCGCTGCAGGATGTAGCCGCCATAGATCCGCGAGCGTTCCCGCCCGATCATGCGCCCGGCATGCCGTGCCGCGTCGTCGACGTGCTTGAAACCCGGGCCGAGCCAGCGCCGCAGGTAGTCGGCATAGGGTGTCCAGTGCACGGTGACGTCGCCCTCGCGATCCCAGCACTGGCCCTTGACCAGCACCTTGAGGGCCAGCTTGCTCGCCACCTCGCGCACAAAACCGGCAGCGGTCAGCTCGCCGCTTTTGAGCTTCACCGTGACTTCGGCCAGGCTGATGACCTGCGTCGAGGCGGCCAAGTTCTGGTCAAAGCGCAACAATGCACCGTCCTGGGTCGCGACAAATACCGGCAAACCGCTGGGGGACTGCCCCGCCGCCCTACGCCGAGCTTCGTACAGTACATCCAGCAACACCGAAGGCCGCAGGAAAAAGTTCTGCAACCAGGTTTCAGGGTCCCTCAGCCCGGAGGCGGTACCGGGCTGGAAGTAGCACAACCCGTGGAGCTGATACTCACCCGGAAAACGGTAGTCCCCGCTGCGGTGGGTACCTGGGCCTTGCACATCGAACAGGCTTTGCAGCGAAAACATATGGTTGCGCCCGGTCACCGTGACCCACTCGGTGGCCACGTACCGCCCCTCTTCGCGGCGGTGCTTCAGAACAAAGGCAAAATACCGGCCGGCGCTCGGGCGCCAACCTTCAAGACGCACGAGGGCTTCGCTGGCGGCGGCCTCGGCACTCTCGCACACCCGCCCCAGGATAGCCGGGCGCAACAGCTCTCGGCCCGGGACCGGGCGACCTGCGCGCCAATCCTCCTCCACCCGGCCGCGTTCACCCCACACGGGGTTGCCGCGGATCACCCATAACTCGCCGACGCGCACCAATTGGCGCACCAACTCCTGGGGCTTGAAGCCGCGCACCGGGAGCTGAGCGTTGCCACCGTTGGCCTTGAGCAAACGGCGGTGCAACGCGTTAAGGGTGCTGGCGTCGGGGCTGCGCGTGAAGCGAATCAGGCTGTCGTGGGCCCCACTCAAGTACGCCGTTGCCTGGCCGCCGATGATCGACAGCACCTGGGCCTCGGAAAACAGCTGCGGGTCGAGCACGGCATCCTCCTGCGACCATTGCCAGCGCGCTATCCGGTCCGGGTTGGCCGCTGCGGGGAGGGGGTGCACGCCCACGCGGGCATAAATGCCATAGCCCTGGGGAGGCACCAGCGGCCCTTTGCCCCCCACCGGGAAGAACAGGGGCGAGGCGAACGGGTCGCTGTCACTGGCCAACAATTGGGTGGCGAAATACTGGTTGTCGCCATTGCGCAGGATGTAGCCGCCATAAAAGCGGTCGCGGTACCTGCCCACCGATTCATGGGCATGCATCGCCGCATCGTCGGCCGATAGGAAGGGGCCTTGCAACACAGGCGCCAGGGTACCGGCCAGTATCGCTTGGCCGTCCGTCATCATTCCTTCCTCGCGCCACAACGCACCGCGTTGCTCCACCTGCAACTGGCCCACGCCCATCAAGCGGCGCACATAGTCGCGGGGCGTCAACTGGCCAGCCTGCATCGCAGCCTGGGCACCGTTGTCGGTGAAATGACCCTGTGCGTCCCGGTCAAACAAAGGCTGCGCGGCACCGGCCGGCGGCAGTTTGAAGCTCAGCAGCGAACCGTCCGAAGGCGCCACGTACAGCGTCAGCGCCTCGTCCGGCACTTGCAGTGCCTGGGTGGCGACCCTTTGAGTCATGGCCGCGGTCAGTTGGGCCGGGGCGAAAAAGCTGATGTACAACCATGCTTCGATAGGTGGGAAGTCCCGCGGTTCGGGCCGCGAGCGGTAGTAGATGCCGTGCAGGCGAAACTGCGACGCCAATCGAAGGCCGCCGTCGGCCCTGGCCGGAAACAGGTTGGCAGGGGCAAATGTCTCACTGCCCGCGGCAATGGGCTGGGTGGCGATGTACTGGTCACTTTTGAGGTACTTGAGCACATAACCCCATTGCAGGCCTTCGCCCGCATTCGCCAGCGCCGCCGTCACCGCGTCGCCGGGGCGCGGGCAGGTGTGGGTGAACAGAGGCAAATCGCTGGTAACCGGCGCCTCGGGCGTTTCAAATACCCGCCAATCCGCCGTCGCCTGGCCCACCCAACCGCCCCATACAGGGCAAGGAATAAGGAATTTCAAGGTGCCCAGGGAGGCCATTTTTTCAATCACTTTATCGGGCGGCTCGTAGATGCCCGCAGGGTCGTTGGGCGGGCGACCGGCGTCTATCCATTGCGCCAACTGATGCTCAGCCTGCGAGCCGCTGGGGGCGTAGCTGATGAGCGAATCATCGGGGCCGGACAGATACGCATGGGGGAACTGCAACCTGTTCTGGACAATGAACACAAAGTCATAACCCGAGAAGAAGTTGATATGCGGCTTGATGTACTGGCTGGGTAACCCGGGGTTGGTCTGTTGCACCAATTCATGGGACGCGGGATGGGAATGGTAAAAGGCCACCAAGGCATAGCCCGGTGGCGCCAGCAAGCGGTGCTGCGCGTCCACGTTAAGCACCGTTCTCAAACTGAAGGTGAGCTCTTTGCCGACAATCGGGGTGGTGGCGTAAAAGCGGTTGTCCGCACTGAGGATGACGCCGCCATATTCCTTTTCGCGCTTGGCGCCAATCTGGCGGTGCGCCCAGTAGGCGGCGTCTTCCTCTCGAATGAATGGCGGGCTCAAGGGCGGCAACGTGACAGGAGCCGCCACGGCGGCGCGTTTTTCTCGCGGTAGATGGTCTTGCATACATGACCTCGGGTCCAAGGGTGGAGGGCCGATGTGCCTGAACCGACTCAGGCCATCGGGAGCGTCCCGCCATTCTCAAAGACCCCAGGCGTGGCCCAGGGATACTTATCTATTTTTCCCCGGGGCCACGCCGAGCCACTCAACGAGGCCTTTGCACCTGGTTACGCCAACCGGTGGTCAGCTTGCCCGGGCGCAGCCAGAAGGCATCGGCATCCAGCACCCACAACGGGCTGACGGCGACCAGCCGGGTGAGCATGCCCGCCGGCCGGGGCCCCCAGGGCTCCAAGAACAGGGCCTTTTCCTTGGCAGTGAAGCCGGGCATGAGCTTGAGCAGCCCACCACCACGGCAGGAGAAATACACACTGGCACCGGCGACCGCGCTCTTTTCCAGCACCTGAGCACTAAAGGGAATGTCGGCCAGCGGCAGGTTGTTCATCAATCGGCGGTCCAGCGCGTCCACGTCCTGTTCGAGGCTATTCATGGTTTTGTAGAAATGATGCACGGCGGCCAACAGGTAGCCCTCGGGAAACACCGGCAGCGGCAACGGGTCGGCACCCGGGACGTTAACCGGCGCGATTGCCCCACCGGCCCCGGAGTAGAACAGCTCGGTGTAGCGTGCATCCCCCTCGCGCACCTCCAACGGGTCCACTGCCACATAGACGATCGATTGCCCCTGCCGACGCTCCAGGGCCGCGCCGGTGTATTCCTCGCCCTGGAACGGCCCGACCAGGCGCTGGGCATAGCGGGCGGCGTCGTCGAGGTGGGAGAACACCGGGCTGAGGGCGAAGCGATGGTCACTGGCAAACCACTCACCCGAGCCGATGTAGGGGTTCCAGTGCTGGGACACCACCGTGGTGTGAAACCAGAAATCACTGCCGCCCAGTACCTGCAACTTGCCGGCTGCGGCCACCTTGCGCACATAGTCGAGGGGGGTAAAGCCTCCCAGCGTCAGCAGTTGCTGGTACTGCAAGGCACCCTGGGGGCCGTTCCACAGCACCTGGGGCGCCACCGGCTCGTACTTCAACAGGGCGTTGTCGGCGCAGGATAAATACAAAGGCAAATGGCTGGGCTGGGCGGGGCTCTCGGCCTCGCCGTTACCGTTGCCGTAAACCTTACTGGCCACCAGGCCGAGGTTGAGGGCCTGAGGGGAGAAGAAGTGTTCGGCCACTTCCTGCGCCGTGTCCTTCTGCACTTTGCCAGTGCACAGGTAAACACCCTTGACGCCATAGCCCTGGGGCAGCCGTCCTTCGATGAACACCCGTTCCAGGCTCAAGGCAGCGGCGTTGCCCGCCGCCAGCGGCAGGGACGCCAGGTACTGCTCGGCTTTGGCCGACTTAAGAACGAAGCCAAAGCTCAAGCCCGCCCGTGGCGCCACGCGATGGGCGTGGCGCACCGCGTCTTCCATTTGCGTGAACACCGGGCTCAAGGGTGAGTCGAGTGTCGCCGGGCCGTCGCTCGCGGGTGCAAAGGGCGCCCAGTCGGCCGGGATGCGCGGCACGCCCCATAGCGGGCTGCCTGCCAGTACCCGCAGGTGGCCCGCCCGCCCCAGGCGCCGCACAAACTCGCTGGGGGCAAGGGTGCCGGCACGCATCTGCGCTTCGGCCTGGTTGTTCTTGAGGTGCAGGGTAGGTTCGCCAGCCGCCGAGAGCAGATACAACAGGGCCGTTTCCCGGGTGTTGTCACTGGTGAAGAACGCCAGCAGGGCACCGTCGGCGCAAAAGCGATATTCGGTGCGCGGGATCGGCGCCAGGGGCAAGTCTTCGCGGGTCAACGCGCCGTGCAGGAACTCGGTAGGGAACATCCCCTGGTAAACCGCGCACTCGTGGTGTGACAGAGGGAAATCCGGCTCCAGCACCGCCGCCGAGTGATAGCGCGCGACGATCTGGCTCCCCCCCAGAAACTGCCCGCTGGCCACCAGTTTGTTCAGCCGTACCCAACCGGGGTCGAAATTTTCCACCGCCATCACCAACGGCTCGGTGGCCACGAACAAACCATCGTTGCGCCGCAGGATCAACCCGCCATACACCTTGTCGGTACGCTGGGCCCAACGGGCGTGTGCATAGCGCGCCGCATCGTCCTGCCAGACAAATGCCGGCCCCAGGTGGCGGCGTTGCAGGCTCAGGTACGGTTGCCAATCCACCCCTACCCGGCCCTCTTCGTCCCAGTAGTCGCTGGTGGTCAGCACCGTCAGTTGGCCGGCCGCAGCGAACTGGGCGATGTAGCCCTCGAACGACAGCGCGCCACCGTCCAAGCGAGCCTGGAGCCCCTTCGGGCCAGCGTCGCCGCTTTCCTCATTGAATAGCGCCAGGCGCGCCTGGGGCTGGTACATCAGCAGGGCGCCATCCAGGGGCGCCACATACAAGCGCAACCCTGAAATATCGCGGTTACGCTGCATACCGTTGGCGCTGAACAACCCGGCGAACATATCCGCCGCCGACGCAAAATGGCGGCCCATTAGCGTCTGCAACACCCCGCTGGCATTAGGCAGCCAGTGCGTTGCGCAATACAGGCCATGGATCAGGAAGTCATCGCGCAGTTGCCGCGAACTACTGTCGCAGGCCCGATAGAGCGCGTCAGCCTGCGCGGCGGGGAACATGGCCGTGGCCACGTACTCTTCTTTGTCGACGGCCCTGAGGATTACCCCCAACCCCGTCGCCGCGCCACCATAACGGGTGCGCTGGCGCGCACAAGCATGTTCGAGGGCCGCCTGGGCGCTGGCGAACACCGGGCCCATGGCCGGCGGCTCGGCCACGGTGGCCAGGTCAATGCCCAAAAAGGGTATCCAGTCCGACTGCACCTTACCCGGTGCGCCCCACAGGCGGTTGCCCTGCACCACGGTCAACTCCCCACTGGTGGCCAACAGCGAGACCACGTCACTGGGCACCATCCGGCCGGCCACCAGGTCCTGGTACAGCAGGCTATCGCCCGGGGTCGGTTTGACCCGGGCGAACAACGCCCGTTGCGGGGCGGTGCCAAACCCCTGGTAAGCCAGCAGCACCTGCGGGTCGCCAGACAGGTACACCCGTGGCACCAGCTCTCGAATCAACGTCGCCTGGTAGATATCGCCGTCATTGAACATTTGCGCGGCCACCTGGTTCTGCTCGGGCGCCCAAAAAGCCCCCGAGATATCACCTGGCCAGCGCGAGGCGTACAAGGCGTGCAGGTGCGCGCCCTCGTTGAGCACGATGGGCACGCCCTGCTCGTCGAGAGGGTAAATGGCATCCAGGCTAAAGCGCGGCTTGGTGCTGGGGGTTGGCTCGGTGGCGGCATAGCGCTCGGCGCCAAGGTTGAGAATCGCGCCGGCAAACCCCTCGTCGCGGCGGGCGCCGATTTGCTGGTGGGCGTAGCGCGCGGCGTCGTCGGCGGTGATAAACACCGGCCCCAGCACCGGCCTTCGATACCGGGCAAAAGGCTGCCAGTCGAGGGTCACCCGGCCCTCCACATCCCACAGGGTGCTGCTGCGCATTACCTGCAAATGCCCCGCCGCCGCCACGCGCCGGACGAACTCGGTAGGGCTCAGGGTGCCAGCCTGCAACGCGTCGGCATCCCCGCCGTCACTGACCACGCCTTCGGGCGAAAGCGCATGCATCTGGTCTTCCAGGGGCGTCGCGCCAAACACATAGCGCAACTGCGCGCCGTCGCGGGTACTGATGTAGTGGGCGAAGGTTTCGGGCAGGCCGGCCCTGGCCTGGGCGATGGCCTGGGCAAATTCCAGGGGCGAGACAAACTGGCGGTACAGCCACTTCTCCCGGGTGCAGGCCTCATCGTCAGGCAGCAGTAAATGACAGACCGCCTCCAACCCAAACCCACGGGGTAATTCCGGCTGGCCGCGATCATCGGTGGCAAAGGCCCGGGCGGGGCTGAACAGGGGCAGCGTCGCGGGCGTGGCAGCGATCACCAACGGATCACTGACCACATACGCCTCGGCCTGCGCCTGCTTGAGCACAAACGCCACCTGCCTGGCGCCGGGATTTTCGAGCATCTGGTCATGGGCATAGCGGGCGGCGGTTTCTCGATCCTGGAACAGCCAGCTCAGTATCGGCTCGCGGGCGGCAGCGGAGACAAAAGGTGCATAAGCCGCCCATGTGGTAGGCAGCCTGCCCACCGAATCCTTCCACGCCACACTGGACAGCACCACCGTCAGCGCGCCCAACCCCGCCATTTTCGCGACGAACGACTCGACCGACAGATCGATCGCCCCCAAGGCCAGATGGGCCGTGGCATCACCGGCCAAGGTGCGGGCCAACCAGCGGCCGAACACCTGCTCCGGCTCGCTGCCCGTGCGCAGGTATTTGACCAGCGAGCCATCCGGGGCCGAATGATAGACCCCAGTGATACCGGCCCTGGCCTCGATCACCGCTTGGGCATCGCCAAACCTGAGCATGCTCATGTTCAGGTGGATGCGCTCATTCGACCAGGTGGGGTATTTGGCCTGGATCTCTTTGTAATGGTCGCGCGAGCCGTAGAAGTAAGCGGCATAGCGATAGCCCAACTGCTCCATGATGGCTTGCGAAATACCCTCCCTGAATGGCGCGCCCCAGAAGTCGTTGTCCTGGGTCAGCGGTACGGGCCGCGTGACGCAAAAAGTGCCATCGGTGTGTTGCAGCACATAGCTGAAATGGTTCTGGCCGCGCTTGCCCGCCAACTGATAGTGGGCGTGGCGCGCTGCATCGTCGGCACTCAAGAACGCGGGGCTGAGGGCTTCATGCAGGCGCTCGAAGGGCTGCCAGTCCTGGCTCACCGCGCCGGGACGTTCCCAGACGTCCCCCGTTTCCACCACGACCAGTTCACCGGCAGCGGCAACCTGGCGGACAAAATCCACCGGGCTCAGGCTGCCGTCCTCCAAGGCTTGCTGCAAGGGCTGGCCCTCACCGGCCATGAGCGCGGTTTCCGCCGGCGAGCCGCAAAACCGGTAGTGCAGCAACGCATGCCCCGGTGCCTGCACATACAGGCTCAACCCACGGGCCTGGTCTTGCAGGTAAGTGTCGGTGCGCGACTGGGTGATGGCAGCCGCCAACTCCTGGGGCGTAAAGAAGTTGTCCAGTAGCCACGCCCAGGTGGCCGGTTTGGGCGCCGCGGCCGCATCGGGACGATAGTAGATAGCCTCCAGGCGATAACCTGAGGGCAGCCTGGGCCTGCCGTCGGGGCGGCTGGGAAACAGCCCTTGCAGGGAAAACTGCGCCGAGGGCAGCACAAAGGGCACGGTCGCGATATACGCCTCCTGGTCCACGGCCCTGAGCACGAACACCACTTGCCGGCCACCGGGCCCGCGGGCCATGCCGGCCTGGGCGTGGTCGCGCACCCGAGCGAGCGTGTCGAACACGGGGCCAAATGCCGGTTGCAACACTGGCGCTTCAAACGGCTTCATCGGCTCCCAATCGCTGGGCACCTCACCCACGCTGCCGCCCCAGGCCTGGCTGGAGGCCAGGAACGTCAAGGTGCCCACCGAAGCGACTTTCCTCGCAAAGCCGTAATAGCCCTCGAAGGAGCCATCGTGCCCATGCTGCGCCAAGAGCCGATTGCCGGTTTTGAGCCACTCGACGAGCAGGCGTTCTTTGCCCGAACCACTGGGCACGTACTTGAGCAGAGCCCCATCCGGCCCGCTGAGATAGGCGGCCAAAAACAGCGCGCGCTCCTCATAGTTGACCACCACATCTGCCTCAGAAAAAAAGCTGACAAAAGCCGCTTTACGCTGCGCCGGCCACGTCGGCTCCAGGCCCGGTACGTGTTCGATATTGGGGTGGGAGTGGAAACTGCCAACGATGCGATAACCCGCCGGGTGCGCATAAAAACCATTGGGCTCTTGTTCCAGGATCGAGAGAAAGTGAAACCCCGTGTCGCTCCCGGCAAAGGGTTCGCTGGCAAAAAAAAACTTGTCCGAAAGCCGTTGCAAGATGACGCTGCCATATTCGACATCGCGCCTGTCACCCACCTGTTCATGGGCGTAACGCGCCGCATCGTCGGCGTTGGCAAACGCCGGGCTGAGCGGGGGCAATACGGCTCGATAGGCGGCAGTGGCCTGTTGCTGGGGTGAAAAATCCTTATCCATAAGTGCACCTGAAAAATATGAGGGATGACGCCAGCCCCCATCTTCAGGCGTTTGCCGCCGGCCATGACTTTACATAGTTAGTGCGCCGGCACCATCGCGGCGCGCCGCCACGCACCCCGCCTCGCCAAAGGCCCCCAATTGGTGCATGCCCGCGCCACACCACGGGCCAAACCCCGTCAAACACCGCCCCCGGCCATTCAGGCACAGCCCTTGCAAAAGGCCTTGCAGCGTTGCTGTCCGCCCCTTTAAAAAATTCGAGATCACGGAGATCGCACAATGAAGCGTCGTAGCTTGCTCAAGGCTTTCACCCTGTCGGCATCGATTGCCGCCATGGGCATGACCTGGACCGTCCAGGCCGCCGAGACCATCAAGGTCGGGATCCTGCATTCGTTGTCCGGCACCATGGCGATCTCCGAAACCTCCCTCAAAGACATGGCCCTGATGACCATCGACGAGATCAACGCCAAGGGCGGAGTGAACGGCAAGATGC
Source organism: Pseudomonas sp. MF08875 (assembly GCF_059862525.1). Taxonomy (NCBI): domain Bacteria; kingdom Pseudomonadati; phylum Pseudomonadota; class Gammaproteobacteria; order Pseudomonadales; family Pseudomonadaceae; genus Pseudomonas; species Pseudomonas sp. MF08875. The sequence continues at coordinate 55,282 of NZ_JCBCUW010000009.1, read as the reverse complement.
TCGAAGCGGTGGTGGTGGACCCGGCCTCCAATTGGCCGCTATTCGCGGAAAAGGGCCGCCAATTGCTGACCCAGGACAAGGTCGCCGTGGTGTTCGGCTGCTGGACCTCGGTGTCGCGCAAATCCGTGTTGCCGGTGTTCGAGGAACTCAATGGCCTGCTGTTCTACCCGGTGCAGTACGAGGGCGAAGAGATGTCACCCAACGTCTTCTACACCGGTGCCGCGCCCAACCAGCAAGCGATCCCGGCGGTGGAATACCTGATGAGCGAAGAAGGCGGTGGCGCCAAGCGCTACTTCCTGCTGGGCACCGACTACGTCTACCCGCGCACCACCAACAAGATCCTGCGCGCCTTCCTGCAGGCCAAAGGCGTGGCCGCCAAGGACATCGAAGAGGTCTACACGCCATTCGGCCACAGCGACTACCAAACCATCGTCGCCAACATCAAAAAGTTCTCTGCCGGCGGCAAGACCGCCGTGATCTCCACCGTCAATGGCGACTCCAACGTGCCGTTCTACAAGGAACTGGCCAACCAGGGCCTCAAGGCCACAGAGGTGCCGGTGGTGGCTTTCTCGGTGGGCGAAGAAGAACTGCGCGGCATTGACACCCAACCGCTGGTGGGCAACCTCGCGGCGTGGAACTACTTCCAGTCGGTAGAAAACCCGGCCAACGAAAAATTCGTCGCCGCGTGGAAAGCCTACGCCAAGGCCAAGAACCTGCCGGGCGCCGACAAAGCCGTGACCAACGACCCGATGGAAGCCACCTATGTGGGCATCCACATGTGGGCCCAGGCCGCGGAAAAAGCCAAGTCCACCGACGTCGACAAAGTCCGCGAAGCCCTCGGCGGGCAAACCTTCGCCGCCCCGTCGGGCTACACCCTGACCATGGACAAGAGCAACCATCACCTGCACAAACCCGTGATGATCGGCGAGATCCAGAACGACGGGCAGTTCTCCGTGGTGTGGCAAACCGAAGGCCCGATCCGCGCCCAACCGTGGAGCCCGTACATCCCGGGCAACGACAAGAAGCCGGACTATGCGGTCAAGAGCAACTGAGTGCAGCCGCTGATTGGCGAGGCAAAGGTTGTGTGGGAAGGGCTTATGTGGGAGCGGGCCTGCCCGCTCCCACGCAGTCCCGCTGGCCCTTGCTCTCAGGCTTATTCCCACCCGGTTCCCTGCAAGGTTGTTGACTATGCCCACTGCCCTTTACCGCGTTCTGCTCGCCCTCGCCCTGCTGCTGCCCCTGGCCGCGCACGCCGGCGAGGCCGAGGACTTTGCCGGCGCCAACCCGGCGCAACAGGCCCGCTTGCTGCAAGCCTGGGCGGCGCAGCCTGAGCCTGCACGCGGGCCCCTGCTCGACAGCCTCCAGCAGGGCACGCTGACCGTGGACGGCCAGCCCAAAACCCTGCGCCTGAACAATCGCCTGCGCGGCCTGATCGACACCGCCCGCGCCAGCCATCAACTGCTCACCAACGACGCCACGCTGCGTCTGGCCGCCGCCCGGCAACTGCAAAAAAGCGCCACGCCCGCGCAACTGGCCTGGCTCGACCGGCAACTGGCCGCCGAGCAGGATGACGACGTCCACGCCGCCCTGAGCCTGGCCCTGGCCAACCTGCAACTGGTGGACGCCAACCCGGCGGTGCGCCTGGCCGCCGTGCGCCTGCTGGGGGAAACCGGCGACCCCTTGGCCCGCACGCGCCTTGAAACGTTGTTGGAACCCGGCGTAGAAAACGACGCCGCGGTGCGCACCGCCGCCGAAACCAGCCTGGCCCAGGTCAAGCGCAAACTGCTGCTGGGCGAAGTGCTCGGCCAGGCCTTCAGCGGTTTGTCCCTGGGCTCGATCCTGCTGCTGGCGGCCCTGGGGCTGGCGATCACCTTCGGCCTGCTGGGGGTCATCAACATGGCCCACGGCGAGATGCTGATGCTCGGCGCCTACGCCACCTACGGCGTGCAATGGCTGATGCAGCGCTGGGCGCCCGAAGCCATAGCGTTCTACCCGTTGCTCGCGCTGCCCGTGGCGTTTTTCGTCACCGCCGCCATCGGCATGGCCCTGGAACGCACGGTGATCCGCCACCTCTACGGCCGGCCCCTGGAAACCCTGCTCGCCACCTGGGGCATCAGCCTGATGCTGATCCAACTGGTGCGCCTGCTGTTCGGCGCGCAGAACGTCGAAGTGGCCAACCCGGCGTGGCTCTCCGGCGGCGTGCAGGTGCTGCCCAACCTGGTGCTGCCCTACAACCGCCTCGTCATCATCGCCTTCGCCCTGTGCGTGGTGGCGCTCACCTGGCTGCTGCTCAACAAAACGCGCCTGGGCCTGAACGTGCGCGCCGTCACCCAGAACCGCAGCATGGCTGCCTGCTGCGGCGTGCCCACCGGGCGTGTGGACATGCTCGCCTTTGGCCTGGGCTCGGGCATCGCTGGCCTCGGCGGCGTGGCCCTGAGCCAGGTCGGCAATGTCGGCCCGGACCTGGGCCAGAGCTACATCATCGACTCCTTTCTGGTGGTGGTGCTCGGTGGCGTCGGCCAGTTGGCCGGCAGCGTCATGGCCGCGTTCGGCCTGGGCATCGCCAATAAAATCCTGGAACCGCAGATCGGCGCGGTGCTGGGCAAGATCCTGATCCTCGCGCTGATAATTCTGTTTATCCAGAAACGTCCGCAAGGCCTCTTCGCGCTCAAAGGACGGGTGATCGACTGATGAACCAGCCTTTATTACTGACCGCCAGCCAAAAGGCCGGCCCCAAGGTCACTGCCCTGGTGGGCACCGTGGTGTTGCTGGCGCTGCTGGCCCTGCCTGTGCTGTCGCTGTTGGCGCCGGAGCATGCCCTGCATGTCTCGGCGTACACCCTGACCCTGGTGGGCAAAATCCTCTGCTACGCCATCGTCGCCCTGGCCCTGGACCTCGTGTGGGGCTATGCCGGCATGCTGTCCCTGGGCCACGGCCTGTTCTTCGCCCTGGGCGGCTACGCCATGGGCATGTACCTGATGCGCCAGGCCTCGGGCGACGGCTTGCCGGCGTTCATGACCTTTTTGTCGTGGAACGAACTGCCCTGGTACTGGGCCGGCACCGACCACTTCCTCTGGGCCTTGTGCCTGGTGGTATTGGCGCCGGGGCTGCTGGCGCTGGTGTTCGGCTTTTTCGCGTTCCGCTCGCGGATCAAGGGCGTGTACTTCTCGATCATGACCCAGGCCCTGACCTTCGCCGGCATGCTCCTGTTTTTTCGCAACGAAACCGGGTTTGGCGGCAACAACGGCTTCACCAACTTCCGCACGATCCTGGGTTTTGGCATTACCGAGCCCGGCACCCGGGCGGCCCTGTTCGGCGCCACCGTGCTGTTGCTGGTGGCCAGCCTGTGGCTCGGCTGGCGCCTGGCGCAGAGCAAGTTCGGCCGTGTGCTGACGGCCCTGCGCGACGCGGAAAACCGCCTGATGTTCTGCGGCTACGACCCGCGCGGCTTCAAGCTGTTCGTCTGGGTGTTGAGCGCGGTGTTGTGTGGCCTGGCCGGGGCGCTGTACGTGCCGCAAGTGGGCATCATCAACCCCGGCGAAATGTCGCCCACCAACTCCATCGAAGCCGCCGTGTGGGTGGCCCTCGGCGGGCGTGGCAGCCTGATCGGCCCGCTGCTGGGCGCCGGGCTGGTCAACGGCATGAAGAGCTGGTTCACCGTGGCCTTCCCCGAATACTGGCTGTTCTTCCTTGGGGCGCTGTTCATCCTCGTCACCCTGTACCTGCCCCGGGGTGTGATCGGGCTGCTGAAAAAAAGGGGCGAACAATGAGCGTCACGGCCACCGCGCAATTCATGCTTGAACCTATCCTCGACGCGAACAAGGACGCCGGCAGCAGCCGCGACGCCATCGGCCTGGGCCAAGCGGCGGGCAAGGGCCTGAACACCCGCCACGGCACGATCCTGACCCTGGAAGACATCAGCGTCAGCTTCGACGGCTTCAAGGCCCTCAATGCCCTGAGCCTGTACATCGGCGTCGGCGAACTGCGCTGCATCATCGGCCCCAACGGCGCCGGCAAAACCACCCTGATGGACGTCATCACCGGCAAGACCCGCCCCAGCCACGGCCAGGCCTGGTTCGGCGAAACCCTGGACCTGACCCACATGAACGAAGTGCAGATCGCCCAGGCCGGCATCGGGCGCAAGTTCCAGAAACCCACGGTGTTCGAGGCCTTGAGCGTGTTCGAGAACCTGGAACTGGCACAGAAAACCGATAAATCCGTATGGGCCAGCCTGCGCGCGCGCCTCAGTGGCGAACAACGCGAGCGCATCGGCGAAGTGCTCGACACCATCGGCCTCAGCACCTCGGTGCATCGCCCGGCGGGGCTTTTATCCCACGGCCAGAAACAGTTCCTGGAAATCGGCATGCTGCTGATGCAAGACCCGCAACTGCTGCTGCTCGACGAACCGGTGGCGGGCATGACCGACGCCGAAACCGAATTCACCGCCGAGCTGTTCAAACGCCTGGCGGGCAAACACTCGCTGATGGTGGTGGAACACGACATGGGCTTTGTCGGCGCGATTGCCGACCACGTCACCGTGCTGCACCAGGGCGCGGTGTTGGCCGAGGGCTCGCTGGCGCAGGTACAGGCCGACGACAGGGTCATCGAAGTTTATTTAGGAAGATGAGAGCAGCGGCAAGTTAGGGGCGGGGCTGTTTTTTTTGCGTTTGCTCTTACTTACAGCTCAATCACTAGGAACGCCTATATGTTGCAAGTCGATCAGTTGCATCAGTTCTACGGCGGCAGCCATATCCTGCGGGGGCTGTCTTTTGAGGCGAAGGTCGGTGAGGTCACGTGCCTGCTGGGGCGCAACGGCGTGGGCAAGACCACCCTGCTCAAGTGCCTGATGGGCCTGTTGCCCGCCAAGGAAGGGGCGGTGCGGTGGGAGGGCCAGCCGATCACCGGGCTCAAGCCGCACCAACGGGTACACGCAGGCATCGCCTATGTGCCCCAGGGCCGGGAGATTTTCGGCCGGCTGAGCGTGGAAGAAAACCTGCTGATGGGCCTTTCGCGCTTTCCCGCCAGCGAGGCCAAAGAGGTGCCGGCCTTTATCTACGAACTGTTCCCGGTGCTGCTGCAAATGAAACAACGCCGCGGCGGCGACCTCTCGGGCGGGCAGCAACAACAACTGGCCATTGGCCGGGCGCTGGCCAGCCGCCCGCGCTTGCTGATCCTCGACGAGCCCACCGAAGGCATCCAGCCCTCGGTCATCAAGGAAATCGGCGCCGTCATCGCGCAACTGGCAGCCCGGGGCGACATGGCGATCCTGCTGGTGGAACAGTTCTACGACTTCGCCGCCGAACTGGCCGACCAGTACCTGGTGATGTCCCGGGGCGAGATCGTGCAGCAGGGCCGTGGCGAAAATATGCAAGCCGAGGGTGTACGCGGCCTGGTTACCATCTAACCTGCTGCCAACCGAGCCAAGCCCAGACCATGAACCTGCCCGCCCCCACCGCCCTGTTCACCCCCAGTTGGCACGCCGAACTGGAGCTGGGCTACGCGCGTTTTGGCGACAGCACGCGCCCGACCCTGCGCCGCCACCTCGGCCCGCTGCGGGTGCAAAAACACCTGTACGCCGAAGGCCCCCAGGTGTGCCAACACATCATCGTGCACCCGCCCGGCGGGATTGCCGGCGGTGATCGCCTGGCCATCCGCGCCCACGTCGGCGCCCACGCCTGGGCCCAGCTCACCAGCCCCGGCGCGGCCAAGTGGTATCGCGCAGCGAGCCCGGCCTACCAGAGCCTGCATTTGCAGGTCGAGACGGGCGCCACCCTGGAATGGCTGCCCCAGGAAACCATCGTGTTCAGCGCCGCCCAAGCCGAACTGCACACCCGCATCGAACTGCACGGCGACGCCCGGTTGTTCTACTGGGACGTGGTGGCGCTGGGGCGCCCGGCCAGTGGCGAACGTTTCGACCTGGGGCACTTGCAGGCCCACCTGGATATCCGCCGCGACGGCCGGTTGCTGTGGCACGAACGCCTGCGCATCGAGGGCGACGACGGTTTGCTCGACTCGCCCATCGGCCTGGACGGGCAACCGGTGTTCGCCACCCTGCTGGCCACCGGCGAGATCGACAGCGACCTGCTGCACGCCTGCCGCTCATTGCCCAACGCCGTGCGCGGCGACCTGACCCAATTGCCCGGCCTGCTGGTGGCCCGCTGCCTGGCCGGCGAAGCACTGCTGGCGCGCAACTGGCTGATCGATTTATGGAAACTGCTGCGCCCCGCCCTGCTGGGCCGCGAAGCCGTGGCCCCGAGGATCTGGGCCACATGAACAAGGGTTTTATCAGGGTGGGTGCTGTGGGAGCCGAACGCCCACACCGCTGCGCAGCCAACTGAACACTTTTTGACGGAACCGCCATGGACCTGACCCCACGCGAAAAAGACAAACTGCTGATTTTCACCGCCGGCCTGGTGGCCGAGCGGCGCCTGGCCCGGGGGGTGAAACTCAACTACCCGGAAGCCATCGCCTACATCTCGGCGGCGCTGCTCGAAGGCGCCCGTGACGGGCAGACCGTGGCCGAGTTGATGCACTACGGCACCACCCTGCTCGGCCGCGACCAGGTGATGCCCGGCATCGCCGAAATGATCCCCGAGATCCAGGTCGAAGCCACGTTCCCCGACGGCACCAAACTGGTCACCGTCCACCAACCCATCGCCTGAGGCGCACCATGACCTACCGCATCCGCGACGCGGTGCACGCCGACCTGCCGGCGCTGCGCGACATCTACAACGACGCCGTGCTCAACACCACGGCGATCTGGAACGACCAGCCGGTGGACCTGGGCAACCGCCAGGCCTGGTTCAGCGCGCGCCAGGCCCAGGGCTACCCGATCCTGGTGATCGCCGACGCCGACGACAGCGTGCTGGGCTACGCCTCCTTCGGCGACTGGCGGCCGTTCGAGGGCTTTCGCCACAGCGTCGAGCATTCGGTGTACGTGCGCAGCGACCAACGCGGCAACGGCCTCGGCCCACAGTTGATGGCGGCGCTGATCGAACGCGCCAGAAGCTGCGGCAAACACGTGCTGGTCGCCGCCATCGAAAGCGGCAACGCCGCCTCGATCCGCCTGCATGAACGCCAGGGCTTCGTCACCACCGGGCAGATGCCGCAAGTGGGGGTCAAGTTCGGCCGCTGGCTGGACCTGACCTTTATGCAACTGATCCTCAACCCCGGCGCCCCGCCGCCGGCCAACGCCCAGGAGGCCGCGCCATGACCGCCCAGGTACGCCAAGTCAACGCCGAAAGCTTCGCCTACTACCGCCAGGGCCTGGTGGAACTGCTGCTCGACGCCGTCGCCCATGGCGCATCGGTCGGCTTCATGGCTGACCTGGACGAGGCCCAGGCCCGCGATTACTTCGCCAGTGTGCAGGCCAGCATCGAAGACGCCAGCCTGCTGCTGTGGGTGGTGTTGCGCGATGAGCGGGTGGTCGCCAGCGTGCAGTTGGCCCTGTGCCAGAAAGCCAACGGCCGCCACCGCGCCGAGGTGCAAAAACTGCTGGTGCACAGCCACGCCCGCCGCCATGGCCTGGGCCAGCAACTGATGCGCACCCTGGAGCAGGCCGCGCACCAGCAGCGGCGTGGCCTGCTGTACCTGGACACCGAGGCCGGCTCACCGGCCGAAGCCTTCTACCAGGCGTTGCATTACACCAAGGTGGGCGAGTTGCCCGACTACTGCCAAAGCCCGGACGGGCGCTACAGCCCGACCGCCATTTACTTCAAGACCCTGGGGCCTGCGGCATGATTCCTGGCCAATACCTGATCCAACCCGGCGATATCGAACTCAACGCCGGGCGCCGCACCCTGACCCTGACCGTGGCCAACAGCGGCGACCGGCCGATCCAGGTCGGCTCGCACTACCATTTTTTCGAAACCAACGACGCCCTCACCTTCGACCGCGCCGCCAGCCGTGGCATGCGCCTGAACATCCCGGCAGGCACTGCCGTGCGTTTCGAGCCGGGGCAACGCCGCAGCGTCGAACTGGTCGAGCTGGGCGGCGCGCGGCGAGTGTTCGGGTTTGCCGGGCGGGTAATGGGGCCCCTGTAGGGCAGCTTTCAGCGGCAAGCTTCAAGCGGCAAGAAAGCGCAGTACGCGGCGCTCTCACGTTGCTTTTTATTTGAAGCTGGCCGCTGAAAACTTGCCGCGACGCTCCGCTTTTACTTGCCGCTTGCAGCTAAAAACTTGCAGCTAACCCCAGGAATTTATCTATGAAAATTTCCCGCCAAGCCTACGCCGATATGTACGGCCCCACCGTGGGCGATAAGGTGCGCCTGGCCGACACCGAGTTGTGGGTGGAGGTGGAGCAGGACTTCACCACCTATGGCGAGGAAGTGAAATTCGGCGGTGGCAAGGTGATCCGTGACGGCCAGGGCCAGAGCCAGTTGCTGGCCGCCGAGGTGGTGGACACCCTTATCACCAATGCGCTGATTATCGACCACTGGGGCATCGTCAAAGCCGACGTCGGCCTCAAGGACGGGCGCATCGCCGCCATCGGCAAGGCCGGCAACCCGGACATCCAGCCCAATGTGACCATCGCCGTCGGCGCCAGCACCGAGGTGATTGCCGGTGAGGGCATGATCCTCACCGCCGGTGGCGTCGATACCCACATCCACTTCATCTGCCCGCAGCAGATCGAAGAGGCGCTGATGAGCGGCGTGACCACCATGATCGGCGGCGGCACGGGGCCGGCCACCGGCACCAACGCCACCACTTGCACGCCGGGGCCGTGGCACCTGGCGCGCATGCTCCAGGCCGCCGACGCCTTCCCCATGAACATCGGCCTCACCGGCAAGGGCAACGCCAGCCTGCCCGAGCCGCTGATCGAGCAAGTCCGCGCCGGCGCCATCGGCCTCAAGCTCCACGAAGACTGGGGCACCACGCCGGCGAGCATCGACAACTGCCTGAGCGTGGCCGACCAGTTCGATGTGCAGGTGGCGATCCACACCGACACCCTCAATGAGTCGGGCTTCGTGGAAACCACCCTCGCCGCGTTCAAGGGCCGCACCATCCACACCTACCACACCGAAGGCGCCGGCGGCGGCCACGCGCCGGACATCATCAAGGCCTGTGGCCTGGCCAATGTGCTGCCCAGCTCCACCAACCCGACGCGGCCGTTCACCCGCAACACCATCGACGAGCACTTGGACATGCTCATGGTTTGCCACCATTTGGACCCGAGCATCGCCGAAGACGTGGCCTTTGCCGAAAGCCGCATCCGCCGCGAAACCATCGCCGCCGAAGACATCCTCCACGACCTCGGCGCGTTCTCCATGATTAGCTCCGACAGCCAAGCCATGGGCCGGGTCGGCGAGGTCATCACGCGCACCTGGCAAACCGCCGACAAGATGAAAAAACAGCGTGGCCCGCTGCCGGGCGACGGCGCGGGCAACGACAATTTCCGGGCCAAGCGCTACATCGCCAAGTACACCATCAACCCGGCGATCACCCACGGCATCAGCCATGAAGTGGGCTCGGTGGAAGTGGGCAAATGGGCCGACCTGGTGCTCTGGCGCCCGGCGTTTTTCGGGGTCAAGCCGACGCTGATCCTCAAGGGCGGCGCCATCGCCGCCAGCCTGATGGGCGACGCCAACGCCTCGATCCCCACGCCGCAACCGGTGCACTACCGGCCGATGTTCGCCAGCTACGGCAGCTCGCGGCACGCCACCTGCCTGACCTTCATCAGCCAGGCAGCGCTGGACGCCGGGTTGCCCGAAGCCCTGGGGCTGCAAAAGAAAATCGCCGTGGTTCGGGGCTGCCGCAACGTGCGCAAAACCGACCTGATCCACAACGACTACCTGCCCCACATCGACGTCGACCCGCAGACCTACCAGGTCAAGGCCGACGGCGTGCTGCTGTGGTGCGAACCGGCGGATGTGCTGCCCATGGCCCAGCGCTATTTTCTGTTTTGAGGGCATCTCCCCTATGGGCGCTGCCCCGAAAGTCGGCGCCCAGGCCTTGGCCTCAAGGGACGATGATGGGATGTACCAAAGGGGGCTCGTCGTGGCTGGCGGCGCTGCGGCCCATGATTTTGTCGGTCAGGGCTCTGTGCACTTGCATGAATTGCACGCCCAGGCTCCTGAATGCTTCTTCGTACTCCTGCGCGCTCATGGGGTGCTCGAACCATCGGCGGTCCACGGTCTTGCCCAGCACCTTGGCCGATGACTCGATGGTTTGGCGCAGGCGGGCCTTTTCCGCGTCTGCCAGGTTGCCGTCGTCGGCCAACGTCGCGCGCGCCACTTGCAAGTCGCTCAGCGCATGGCTCTTGCCGCCCAGGTCTTTGTACGAATCGGGGTAGAGGCCTTCTAGGTACTCGCACCAGAACTGCTGCTCGATCACGCTGTCGCGCAGTTGGTCACCCTCCTCCAGGGCCAGCACCCGGGTCCGCGCCGATTCGATCATGGCCGGTGTCACATCCGGCTCATTGAACTGCATTTCCCGGGTTTGCCAGGGCAGGTCCAAGGGGTCGGCCAGGGCGGTAGCGTAGGCCAGGTGGATTTCCACTTCGTCGATGGATTTGACCCCGCGCCCCTGGGCGTCGTAACGCTGGACCAAGGCGCCCTCATCGTCGTATTCGGGGAAGTGGCGCCCCTCGTCTTGCAACTCGCTCACCCTGCGATGGGCGATGCGCCCCAGTTCGTCAAGGCGCGACTTACCCTTGGCCAGCTCGAAAACTTCCAGGGTGGCGAAGGACTTGCTGGGGATTGCATAGGCTTCGTGCAGCATCACTTCCACCCCCATGGCATTGAACAACTGCGCCCCGGCGTCTACGCAATTGGTAGGGAACGCCGCCATGAGAAACAGTTTTTCACGCAGTTGCGTATTACCTTGCATCGCCTCCAGCATGCGCCAGACCTTGGTCGTCAGGTCGGGCCTAAGGCTGGGTACACCGTCAATCAGTTGGGAGAGTTTGCGCAGCTCATCAAAAAAGTGCTCGCTGCCCAGCGACTCTTCCACCGCATTCCAGATCGGCTGCTTGTCCAGCCATTGATCCGCGCTCAGGCCATAGCGCCAATGGCCACTGTCCAGTTGCCCTCGGGGTGAGAAACGCCGGTTCGGATCGAGCCCTACCGACTCGATGTAGAGGCGCATCTGCCGCTCATTGGCAGGCGACAGGTTTTCCCGGCTCAGTTGGCTGCGGGCCAGGACCTGAGCCCGGTCGGAGCCGGGGGCAACCTCGGGGATACGCTCGATGGGGTTGTAGCTCAGGTCCAGCTGAAACGTTCGCGCCCGCGGTTGCGCGAATATGCCGGTGGGCCAGGTGTCGAGGCCCGTATCGGGCAGGGACAGCAGCTCCAGGCCTGGCATGCGGCTGATGTCTGGCGACAGCTCAAGGGGGTTGCCCCCCAGTTCGAGGATGAACAGGTAGCCGAGTTGCTTGAGCATGGCCTGGGAATCGAGGGTGAGGGTGATGTCGTTATCCGACAGGCTCAAGACCCGTAACTGGCGCATGCCGGCCAGCGCCTGGGGCAAGGCGGTCAACTCGTTGCCCTCCAGGTTGAGATCGCGCAGCTTGGGGAAGTTGTGCAGGAAGGTCCCGATGTCCGCATCGCTGATCCCGGTCTGCGACAGATCGACGCTCAGTACATGGTCCAAGTTGACGTCCAGCACCGGCAGGGTCGAGAGCTGGCCTGCGAGGCTCTCCTGCGACAGCGAGAGCTCCATGCCAATCAGGCCCTCGGTGGGGCTGTAATACTGCGGTCCAATCATCTGCCAGGCGTCCTTGATGGCCTTGGCGACTCTTCGCCTGGCTTGTCGTGCCTGCGTATATTCTTCACTGCCCTTGGCGCCCACCCCTTCAATGTCTTGATGGGCCCAGACACCTAGCCTATGCACCAAGCGCTTGTAGTCTTGCTCCAGGCCCACAAGCCACTCATCGCTGGTCACACCGCGGTGCAGGATAAACGCTCGACGCTGTTCCTCGGTCATTCGCGGGTAGAGGGTCTGCACTCTTGAGTGGAGGACCTCTTCCCAATCGGTCCCCCCGCCTCCCGCCAGCGGGTAGCCCAATCGCCCGCCGGGCAGGCGCTGCGGTGCATTGAAGAAGCGGCGCCCCTCACTACGCATATTGAGTACCACGCGCAATTTGTCCCGGGGCAGCGCGTGTTTCTGGATCAACGCCCGCAGTTGCTCGCCTTGCCCCACATGGGGCGAGCCGAGCGCCGTTCGCTGCTTGTCCGGCAAGGCGTGCTGCAAGCTGGCATACAGGTCATCGACGCCGTGCAACTGGTTTCCCTGGCCGTCGTAAGCCTGGTAGCAACCATCAGCGAGGCGCACCAACACCTTTCGGTTCTCGGCACTGGGCGAACCGAAAGCGGCCCGCAACTCGCCCGTCAGGCCGCCTTCGCGCACTTCAATGCGCAGGTTATCGATCCAACCGGGTAACGCCTCCAGGGTGTGCAGCACCAGGCGCTCGGTATCCGGGCCGGCCAGGGCATCCAGGTACAACCCTTCGTAGGCCTGCACTTCACGCATCTGGCGCAACATCCGGTGCGCTTGCTCGCCCAGGCGCAGGGGGATCTTCCCAGTGTCGGCAATCTGCGCCAGCTCACTGGGCAGCGCCTGGGCGAGTAACTCTTGCACCTGATGAGTGGACAGGCTGGGGAATGAGCGCTGCCAGCTCTGGACCAGCGGGTCGGCGACGGGTTGCTGGGCCAGGTACAGCCCCATGAACAGGCGCGAGCGGTGCTGGTCGATGTGGTCGGCCAGGCGCGTGTCCAATGTTTTACTGCGTTGCAGCGCATCACGGGGCACGTACTGACCCAGGACCGACTTGATCTGTTCCTCGTTCAGGCTGGCCAGCACCCGCGGTGATAATTGCCCCTGCATCAGGTCCAGGCGACTGATGGGCACGATATCGGCGGGCAGCACCGTGGCGCTGCCATAGCGGATGACATTGCGCGCCTGGCCCACCTGCTCGAACACTTCAATCGCCTTGCCGGCCGGCCAGCCCGGCAACTGCGTCATCATCTGCGCGGCATAGGTGCAAAGGGCGCTGGACATCTTCGCCCCGCGCACCTGCTCGCCCACCTTCACGGCATCGGCGTAGGCGCGAAACTGGCGAGCGGTATCGAGCACGATGGCTGGAGTGGGCTCGCTTTCCACATGCACCCGACGTAACTCGTCCTCACTCACGCCGCTGACGACACGCACCTGCTCAAGCTGTTCGTCACTCAGGGTTTCGCCCCCCGGCAACCCAAGGCGGCGCATCAACAGCGGCTGGCGCCAGGCCAGGGGCCGCTCGGCCTCGTGCACCCAGGCGCCGTGGCCGTTGGTGCGGATCCGCGGCTGATAGGCATGGGCCCGGGTGGGGTGTTGGAGGCGGTAGCTGCCTGGCACGGAGTCTTTTTTCAAGGCCAGGGTACGTCCCTCAAGCTTGAGCAGCGTCTTGCCCGAATGCTCATGTAAACCTTCGGCGTTGGGGTAGGAAGTCGGCGGCAGGTCTATCGGATGCTCGTAGGCATCGATGCTCGGGTTCCACAGACGGCTCTGGCCTTCGGCGGTTTCCACCACCTGCATGCCCTCGACAAAAGGCGTGGTGCGCACCGCCGGGAGGACCACCGCCCCCGTCGCCACCGCCCCCAGGTTGAGCAGCACGCTGGAGAAGTGCGCCCACATCTGCCGGGTCTGGCCGTCCTCCCAATCCTCAATGCCCTCGAAAACCGTCGACGCCAACTGGCCCGCGCCCACCGCCATCATCAACGCGCCCAAGCCGGGCACCCAGAACGCAGCCAGGTTGAGCACGTCCATGACGGTATTGGCGAAGCCTTCAAGGTGTTTTATCAGGGCTAGGGTGTCGGCATCCGCCGTCGCCACCGCCACGGCCCGGGCATCTGTGAGCATCTTGTTGAGCTGCGCCTGGGCCAGATAACTCCATAGCGGCCCCTGGATGGGCACATCCTCGATATGCAGCGGCAACCGCTTGGGCAGCGGTGTGAAGTCATCGCCTTTGTCGTGATGCAACTGAGGGTCCAGTTGCCGCTGGAGGGCGGCAAAAAACTCGCCTTGCTGGCCAAGCGGCACGAAGCGGCTGAAAAAACGCCGGTATTGGAACCCATGCAGGCGCTCCCTCAGGTCCACCATAAAGGCGCTGGAGGAGTCGTACTCGCGCAACGGTTGCAGCGGGTCGCCGGGGATGTACACCAGCAACGGCTCCACTCGCGTGCTGTCGTCGCGCTCGGGGCCGATCAACAGGATGCCGCTCATCGGCACCCCCAGCACCTTCAACTCGCTGTAAACCACGGGCCGATCCTTGATGCGCACCTGTGTGTTGCCGCTCAGGGTTTCCTGGAGCATGCGATAGGTATCGTCGCCCAGCCCCCCTTCGCTGCCCGGGGCCACGGCACGCTGCATGTAGCCCACCTGGGTGTACACCGCCAGCATCTGCTGCTGGCTGTCCCGCACTTGGTCGCGCAGACGTATCGCCTGGGCCGGATCGGCCGGGGCGAGCACCGCCTTCAGGTGTTCCTGATACCGCCGGCCCAGATCCAACTCCCGGCACAGTTGGGCGAAGGCGTGGGGCTCGATCGCCACCCGCTGGCCGAGAACCGCCGCCCGATCCGGTTGAATATCACCCTGATTGAAGTTGAAGCGGGTAATCACCCGGCAATCTTCACATTCACTGCGCCGAGCATCGACGGCCTCGAAATTACCCAGTGCGGCTTGCAACAAGCTGGTGCCTATATAAAAGTCATCCGCCTGCCACTCATTGCCCGTCTGAAACACCAACAACCCGCCCAATGAGCTCTCACCCGCCACACCTCGACGAAATTTGCGGGCGAAGCTCACCTGGTTCACATCCAGGGTCTGGCCGAAGTGCTCCGTTATCGCCTGAGCCAGCAACGGCGCACAAAACGCCCGTACATCCTGAAGGTTTGCCAGGGTGGCTTCGAGATCATCCAAGGCCGTGCGGAACACTTCGTGGCGGTTATGCAGGCGCGAGCGCAGGGCAGGCGCCGCACCGGTGTACCACTGCCCTACCTGCCAGGGCGCGGTGTGCAGCTCCTGTTGGCGTCCAGGGCGCATTTTTTTGTACCAGGCAGGGATCTGTTTTTCGATGAATCCATAATGTCTCCCCTTGTACGAGGCCGGCACGGAAGACGTTGCAGAGGTGACATTGATATCGATTGGGGCTGACATTAACTGAGTGTCCAAGCAAAAAAGTCGAACTTCACCCTAGCCATAACCCTGGCAAAAAAAACGCGAAAAAAACTGCTCATGCACTTGGGTAATGCACAACTTCCCTTCGATATTTAAAGTTAGAAAAACAACTAATTACCGCTTTTGATCGGCGTTGAAAAAAACACCGTTAGTTCGCTTACCCAATAAAAAGCCCCGAGCGCTAGGCGTTCGGGGCTGGCTGTGTATCGGCGGCCGTGGCGCGAACTTAGAAATGCTCGCGTGGGTTGAACGCGGCCTTATCGGCCAATTGCTGCCACAGCGCCTTGACCTCGTCACTGGCCTGCTTGGGCATCACGGCCTTGAGCTGCACGAACAGATAACCGCGCTGCCCGGACTTGTTCATCAAACCGTGGCCCTTGGCGCGCATGCGCTGACCGTTCTGGCTGCCGGCCGGGACCTTAAGGTTGATCTTGCCGGTCAGGGTGGGTACCGCCACTTCCGCGCCCAACGCCAGTTCCCACGGCGCCAGCGGCAGGGTGATGACCAGGTTTTCGCCCTCGACCTCAAATTTAGGGTGGGGCGCAAAACGGATGGTCAGGTACAGGTCGCCATTGGGCGCCCCGCCGCTGCCGGGCGCGCCCTGGCCCTTGAGGCGGATGCGTTCGCCATCGCTTACCCCGACGGGGATCTTCACGCTCAGGCTCTTGCTGGTGTTGCTGACGTGCTGCCCCGCCGCGTTGTGCTGGGGGATCTGGAAGCTGATCTTCTTCGACTCCCCCGACAGGGTTTCTTCCAGGAACACCGGCAGTTCCATCTCTACGTCCTGGCCCCGGCGCCCAGCGCTGCGGCCCGACTGGCCGGCGTTGAAGCCACCGCCGCGCGAGCCGAAGATCGAACTGAAAAAGTCCGAGAAATCACCGGTGTCCTGGCCGCCGAAACCGCCGGCGCCGCCACGGCTCTGCCAACCTGGCGGGCCCTGGAACGGCTGGCCATGCTGGCCATATTTGCGCAGGTCGTCGTACTCGGCGCGCTTGTCGGCGCTTTTGAGCGCTTCATAGGCCTCGGAGGCGTCCTTGAACTTGCTTTCGGCGTCCTTTTCCTTGCTCACGTCAGGGTGATACTTGCGCGCCAACTTGCGGTACGCGGCTTTGATCGTCTTGTCGTCCGCCGTCGGCTCGACGCCAAGAATCTTGTAGTAGTCTTTGAAGTCCATCGCGGGAATCACCATCCGTTATCAATATCGCGGGCGCGGCGGTCGTGCTCACACCCCGTCGGGGCGGCGCCGCGCAACGCTTGAAAAGTTATCGGCAGCGCACGGCGTTTCTACTGAACGCGGCACCACTGCCAAGCCATGACAGCAAGGTTGGGGCACAGAGTAGTCTTTCAAGGCCGCTTAATCCCGTGATTTAGCAGATAACCGGCCTACGCATCCGCGGCGCTCTGGCATACACTGCGCGGCCGTTTTTTGCCCGGAACCCGAAAGACATGAAAAACGAATCTCCAGCCCGTGCCTGCGGTATCGACTTTGGCACGTCCAACTCCACTGTCGGCTGGCTACGCCCCGGCATGGAAACGCTGATCGCGCTGGAGGACGACAAGATCACCCTGCCCTCGGTGGTGTTCTTCAACTTTGAAGAACGCCGCCCGGTGTACGGCCGCCTCGCCCTGCACGAGTACCTGGAAGGCTACGAGGGGCGCCTGATGCGCTCGCTCAAGAGCCTCTTGGGCTCCAAGCTGATTAAGCACGACACCAGCGTGTTGGGCACCGCGATGCCGTTCAAAGACCTGCTGGGCCTGTTCATCGGCCAGCTCAAGCTGCGCGCCGAGGCCACCGCCGGGCGCGAGTTCGAGGAAGTGGTGCTGGGCCGCCCGGTGTTTTTCGTCGATGACGACCCCATGGCCGACCAGGAAGCGGAAAACACCCTGGTGGACGTGGCCCGCGCCATCGGCTTCAAGGACATTTCGTTCCAGTACGAGCCGATCGCCGCGGCGTTCGACTACGAGTCCACCATTGAGCGCGAAGAGCTGGTGCTGATCGTCGACATCGGCGGCGGTACGTCGGACTTCTCCCTGGTGCGCCTGTCCCCCGAACGCCGCCAGCACGACCACCGCCACGAAGACATCCTCGCCACCGGCGGCGTACACGTGGGCGGCACGGATTTCGACAAGCAGCTTTCCCTGGGCGGCGTGATGCCCCTGTTCGGCTACGGCAGCCGGATGAAAAGCGGCGCCTACATGCCCACCAGCCAACACATGAACCTGGCGACGTGGCACACCATCAACGCGGTGTACGCGCAAAAATCCCAGTTGGCCCTGGGCAGCATGCGCTACGACATCGAAGACACCGGCGGCATCGACCGTTTATTCAAGTTGATCGAACAACGCGCCGGGCACTGGCTGGCCATGGAAGTGGAAGAAACCAAGATCTTGCTGACCCACGACGACCACCGCCACCTGCCCCTGGACCGCATCGAACCGGGCCTGAGCGTGGAACTGAGCCGGGCGATGTTCGAAGCGGCCATCGACAACCAACTCGAACGCATCCGCAACAGCGTCAGCCAATTGCTGGCCGACGCCAACGTGGGCGTGGCACAGGTCGACACCGTGTTCTTCACCGGCGGCTCCAGCGGCATCCCCGCCCTGCGCCAAAGCGTGGCGGCCATGCTGCCCAACGCCCGCCATGTGGAAGGCAACATCTTTGGCAGCATTGGCAGCGGCTTGGCGATCGAGGCGAGCAAGCGTTACGGATAGGGGCAGCGTTGAGTGGCAAGCTGCGCGCACCGCGCTTACTTGCCGCTTGCAGCTAAAACTTGCAGCTACAAGCCCGCCGCTACGCGGCTAAACAAGCCCTGCCAATTTGAGTTCACTTTTCAGATAGGCGTAATAGATCGGCCCCGCCACCACCCCCGGTAGGCCGAATGCGGCCTCAAACACCAGCATCGCCAGGAGCAACTCCCAGGATTTGGCGCTGATCTGCCCGCCGACGATGCGGGCGTTGAGGAAGTATTCGAGCTTGTGGATCACGATCAGGTAGCCCAGCGCCGCTACCGCCACCCAAATCGACAGCGACAGGCCGACGATGGTTATCAGGGTGTTGGAGATCAAGTTGCCGATCACCGGCAACAGGCCCAGCAGGAAGGTCAGCACAATCAGGGTTTTGGTCAGCGGTAGCTTGACGCCGAACATCGGCAGCACCACCGCCAGGAAGATCCCGGTGAAGAAGGTGTTGAGCAGGGAAATCTTGATCTGCGCGAACACGATGTTGCGA
This sequence comes from Pseudomonas sp. MF08875, assembly GCF_059862525.1. Classification (NCBI taxonomy): domain Bacteria; kingdom Pseudomonadati; phylum Pseudomonadota; class Gammaproteobacteria; order Pseudomonadales; family Pseudomonadaceae; genus Pseudomonas; species Pseudomonas sp. MF08875. Next base: position 36,901 of record NZ_JCBCUW010000009.1, on the reverse strand, counting down.
AACGCCTGGACCAGCAGGTGCAGGCGATCGAACAGGGCCGCGGCCAGGGGCTTGCGTTTGGTCAGGTCGGGAATGCGCTGCAAGGCGATGATCGCGCCCAGCACCATGCCGATCAGCAGAGTGACAAACATGTGCGCGGCGTCTTTGCCCACCAGTTGCAGGTCGCTCAGGTGCTTGCCCAGCCAATCGCCGATGGCCACGCGAAACTCCGCGGCGCTGGCCGGCAGGTAAACGTCGATAAACGGCGGCAACTGGCCGCGGGCCTTGCTCACCACGCCCATGAACTTGTCCAGGGAGGCACCGGGGTTTTCCGCTTCGTGGAGCAAAAAGCTGATGGCGCCAGCGAAGATCAAGCTCAGCGCACTCACCACCAGGGTGCCCAACAATGCCACCGCCAACCAACGGGCGCGACGCCCTTCGATCAGGCGTTGCAGCTGCGGGGTGAGCATGTTGACCAGTTCGAACACCAACAACCCGGCCAACAGGCTGGGTAGCAGCCGCAACGGCAGCACCAGCAACAACCCACCGAAAATAATCACCCAACTGATAAACAACAGATGACGCTGCGAAAACACTGGCATAAAGCCCCAGAACAAACGGCGTGAAAGGATTGGCAGTCTGCCAGCGTTCTGGCATCAGGAACAGGGCCGTTGCCGATGCCACCCCCCACCTACGCGGCTTTTGTGGAAGCGGGCTCGCCCACGATGAGCATGGGTATCGACCTAACTGGGTGTGCGGTTTTGGGTGGTTTCGGGGGCGATATAGGTTTTTAAAGTGTGGCGGCTGAAGGTTCCGCCCTGATGGCTGGGTACTTTGCGTGCGCCAAAGAGGCCAAAGCGCTTCGCCCCACCGATTTGTGCAGGCCCCGGCGCAGCAACTATTTGTTACAGGTTGATGATAATCTGCCCCTCCCCTCGTCCAGGCCGGCCCGTCGATGTCCTCCCACGCCCCTGTCTTGTTGCTGCGTCACCATCGCCCGTTTCTCGCGTTCTGGCTGGCCCGGGTGTTTACCGCCAGCGGTTTCCAGATGCTCACCGTGGCCATTGGCTGGAACCTCTACCAACTGACCGGCAACGTGATGGACCTGGGCTGGGTCGGTTTGGTGGAGTTCGCGCCGCGGGTGCTGTTCATGCTCCACACCGGGCATGTGGCCGACCGCTATGACCGGCGCAAGATCGCCGCGCTGTGCCAGTCGTTGCAGGCGTTGATCGCCCTGACGCTGGCAGTGGGCAGCCTCACCGACAGCGTCACCCGGGAAATGATCTTCCTCCTGGCCTTCGCCCTCGGCGCCGCGCGCTCCTTTGAAATGCCCGCCACCCAGGCATTGCTGCCGAGCATCGTGCCAGCGGCGCTGTTCCCCCGGGCGGTGGCGGCGGCGCAGTCGGCGCAGCAATCGGCGACCATCGTCGCCCCGGCCGTGGGCGGTTTGCTCTATGCCCTGGGCAGTGTCTGGGTGTACGGGCCAACCGTGCTGCTGTACCTGATTGCCTGCCTGCTGATGCTCAACCTGCCCGCACGCCAAGCGGCGCTGCACACGGGCAAAGCCACCCTCGATTCGCTGCTGGCCGGGATCCGCTTTATCCGCAGCCGCCCGGATGTGCTCGGGGCGATCTCCCTGGACCTGTTCGCCGTGCTGCTGGGCGGCGCCACCGCGCTGCTGCCGGTGTTCGCCAAGGACATTTTGCTCACCGGCCCCTGGGGCCTGGGCCTGTTGCGCTCGGCGCCGGCGGTGGGCGCGCTGCTGATGTCGCTGTGGCTGGCGCGCTTTGCCGTGGAGCGCAAGGTGGGGCGCATCATGTTCACCGCCGTTGGCGTGTTCGGCGTGGCCACTATCGCGTTCGGCCTTTCTACCTCGTTCTGGTTTTCCCTGGCGGTGCTGGTGGTGTTGGGGGCGGCGGACATGATTAGCATGGTGATCCGCGCCTCATTCGTGCAATTGCAAACCCCGGACGAAATGCGCGGGCGGGTCAGCGCGGTCAACGGGTTGTTTATTGGCGCGTCGAATCAGTTGGGCGAATTCGAGTCCGGCGTCACCGCCCATTGGCTGGGCACCGTGCCCGCCGTGGTATTGGGCGGGGTCGGCACGTTGGTGGTGACCGGGGTGTGGATCAAGCTGTTCCCGGGCCTGGCCAACCGCGACCGCATGCACGAAGAGCATAACGGTTAGCGGATATACAGCTCGGCCGACAGGGTATTACCCGGCACATTGATAGACGTATTGCTGAAGCTGAAACTGCCCCCGCGTGCGCCCGACAGGTCCATGACGTACAAGTAACCCACCACTTTGGCGCCCGAGACCGGGCATTCGCCGAGCTTGTCCCGGGCGTCGGCACACACCGGCGAACGGGTGCCATCCACCTCGGCGCCGTCCAATGTCACCACGGCGCCACGGCCGTAGCCCTGCTCGATCACGTACACCCGGATATAGCCCCCACCATGGTCACAGCGGGTTTGCCCGCGGCCATCGGAAACGTCCTCGAAGCCACAAGCGGGCGACTCGACCCGTAAAATCTGTAGATGGCTCAACGGCGCCGCCGGGGCAGCCGCCGCCACCGACACCCATAACCCCGTGGCTGCCAGGGCCATCGCGCCTAAACACTGCCTGATGCTGTTCATCAACTGCCCCCAGAAAACATCATGGCAGTATGCCCGCCCCTCCCCGGCAAACCAAACCCGCTTGCTACTCGGCGACAGGGGTTTGCCTGGTGCCCGGCGACCGCTTGCCGCTGCCCACCGCCCTTAAACACAACCGACAAACGCCCCATACGGCGACTACAACCGTCAAAGAAGCGGACCACAAAAACATCGGCAAACCGTCAATTGAATTAAATAACTTTCAACTTAAAAGCCAAAAATACAACTTCATTAACCGCCTGGCATAGCCATTACTCTACCTCTGCTGTTGCCATACCGGCCAACATGCAGTTAACCCAATAAAAGGAGTAAAGCCATGTGCCCATCCGGCGTTAATCTTTTTTTAAATGCACTTGCGTCCAACGGCGCCCACTACAAAAGGCCCAGCAAAGAAACCGCCAGCGAGTTCAAGAAAATCCTGCAAACCCAACTGTCCACCTCACCACCGCTCAAGGCCGAGCACAACAAAGCCACACCAAAGGCAGTCAACGCACCCTCGCCCCTGCTTGCCACACAGCAAACGCCGGAGTACCTGGCATCGAAGAAACAGTATGAAACCACGGAAAAACCATTCGAGCATTTGCATAAGTCGCCCAAAGTTTGAGCCAGCCATTCCAGCGACCCGTTAATACATGTTCAATAAGCGGTCAACCGATCGTTACTCGCTTATTTACCCAACACATCATTAACCCCGCGAACTCATCTGCTTTCGCGACCCATTCAGGCTTATTCAACTAATGAACTAGACCTTTACGCCGGGCCGCATCTTTTTTGACTTTTTACCGCCACAAAAACACTCCCCCTACGAATATTCCTGTCGGACAATCGACTTTTCCCGCCCACAGCCCTTGGCAACTACCAGCAGCCATCTCGCTATCGGGCTGGTATGATGCGCGGCTTTTTCCGGCCCACATAAAATCCACAGGCGTTTCAAGCAGTCTGTGCTTTGCTGTTGAGGTCGATACATTCACGGCGCAAGGCGCGCCACGGGGAGCGGACATGCTGGAACGGCTGTTTCAACTCAAGGCACACAACACCAACGTGCGGACCGAGATTCTGGCGGGCCTCACCACCTTCCTGGCCATGGCTTACATTCTGTTCGTCAACCCGAGCATTCTCGGCGAGACCGGCATGGACAAGGGCGCGTTGTTCGTCGCTACCTGCCTGGCGGCGGCCATCGGTTCCACCGTGATGGGCCTGATCGCCAACTACCCGATCGCGCTCGCGCCGGGCATGGGCCTGAACGCCTTCTTCACCTACACCGTGGTGCTGCACATGGGCCACACCTGGCAAGTGGCGCTGGGGGCGGTGTTTATTTCGGCGGTGCTGTTTTTCCTGCTGTCGATCTTTCGCATCCGTGAATGGATCATCAACAGCATTCCGCTGCCGCTGCGTTCGGCGATTGCCGCCGGTATCGGCCTGTTCCTCGCGCTGATCGCCCTGCACAACGCCGGGATCGTGGTCAGCAACCAGGCCACCATGGTGGGCCTGGGCGACCTCAAGCAACCGGCGCCGATCCTCGCCACCCTGGGCTTTGTCCTGATCGTGGCCCTGGAGGCGCTGAAAGTGCGCGGCGCGGTGCTGATCGGCATCCTCGCGGTGACCCTCACTTCCATCGCCCTGGGCTTCACCCCGTTCGGCGGCGTGATGTCGATGCCGCCGTCCCTGGCGCCGACCTTCCTGCAACTGGACATCAAAGGCGCGCTGGACATTGGCCTGGTCAGCGTGATTTTCGCCTTCCTGTTCGTTGACCTGTTCGACAACTCCGGCACCCTGATCGGCGTCGCCAAGCGCGCCGGGTTGATGGGCAAGGACGGCCACATGCCGAAAATGGGCCGCGCCCTGATCGCCGACAGCACCGCGGCCATGGCCGGCTCCCTGCTGGGCACCTCGACCACCACCAGCTACATCGAGTCGGCGGCGGGCGTGAGCGCCGGTGGCCGTACCGGCCTGACCGCGATCGTCGTGGCCATCCTGTTTTTGCTGGCGCTGTTCTTCTCGCCACTGGCCAGCAGCGTGCCCGCCTTCGCCACCGCGCCAGCGCTGCTGTTCGTCGCCGTGCTGATGACCTCGGGCCTGGCGGAAATCGACTGGGACGACATCACCGTCGCCGCCCCGGTGGTCATCACTGCCCTGGCGATGCCGTTCACCTACTCCATCGCCAACGGCATCGCGTTCGGCTTCATTGCCTGGACGGCGATCAAACTGCTGTCCGGCCGTGGCCGCGAGCTGAACCCGGCGTTGGTGATCCTGTCGATCCTGTTCGTGGTCAAGCTGGGTTGGTTTAACGCATGACTGTCGACACCGCCCACTACGCCGCTCAACTCGAAGCCAAGGTCACGCGCCTGCGTGACCTATTGGCCCCGTTCCAGGCGCCCGAGCCGCTGGTGTTCGACTCGCCGCTGGCACACTTTCGCCTGCGCGCCGAGTTTCGCCTGTGGCGCGAGGACGGCCAGCGCCACTACGCGATGTTTTCCCAGGAAGACAAGCGCACGCCGATCCTGATCGAAGACTTCCCCATCGCCAGCCTGCGCATCAATGAACTGATGCCCAAGCTCAAGGCCGCGTGGCAAGCCAGCCACGCCCTGAGCCACAAGCTGTTCCAGGTGGAGTTCCTGACCACCCTGGCGGGCGACGCGATGATTACGCTGTGCTATCACCGCCCCCTGGACGAGCACTGGCAAGTGGCCGCCCAACAACTGGCGGCGGATTTGGAGGTCAGCGTGATCGGCCGTTCCAAGGGCAAGCGCGAAGTGATCGGCCGCGACTTTGTGGTCGAGCAACTGGACGTCGGCGGCCGCACCTTCAGTTATCAACAACCCGAAGGCGCATTCACCCAGCCCAACGGCACCGTGAACCAGAAGATGCTTAACTGGGCCTTCGAGGCCCTGGGCGAGCGCAGCGACGACCTGCTGGAGCTGTATTGCGGCAACGGCAATTTCACCCTGCCGCTGGCCACGCGGGTGCGCAACGTGCTGGCCACCGAGATCAGCAAGACCTCGGTCAACGCCGCGCTCAACAACCTGCGCGACAACGCGGTGGATAACGTGACCCTGGTGCGTTTATCCGCCGAGGAACTGACCCAGGCGCTGAACGAGGTGCGCCCGTTCCGCCGCTTGCACGGCGTGGACCTCAAGGGCTACGAATTTGGCAGTGTGTTCGTCGACCCGCCGCGCGCGGGCATGGACCCGGACACCTGCGAACTGACCCGGCGTTTCGACAACATCCTTTATATCTCGTGCAACCCCGACACCCTGGCGGCCAACATCGCCCAGTTGCACGACACCCACCGCATCACCCGCTGCGCCCTGTTCGACCAGTTCCCCTGGACCCATCACATGGAATCCGGAGTCCTGCTAACGCGGCGCTGAGTTCGCCCCCTGAAGGCGCATGGGTATTTGGGCGTTTGTGTAGGAACGGGCCGGGCGGCGCTCCGCTCGCCCGCGATAGCGGCAGCACACACAACATCTATGTGGGTAGGTACATCGCCATCGCGGGCAGGCCCGCTCCCACAGTTGAACTGTGATGCGGGTGGGATTTTCATTTTTCCTCTGTGGGAGCGAGCCTGCTCGCGATGGCGGCACGCAATGGCGTTGACGAGCGGTAGGGGGTAAGACAGTTGCTCCCACAACGAGCGCCCCAAAGACTTCCAGCCCCCCACCCGGCTACTGCCTAGAACCGCTACACAAAACTACGCCAGCAAATAGCGCGACACCGACTCGCAGATCATCTCGCGGTGGCGCTGTTTGATGGCCTCGGCGGCCAGGTCGAGCTGGAAGATCTCGCCCACGGTGTAGCGGTTCGACACGCGGAAAAAACAGAACGAGTTAATCAGCAGGTGCACGTCCAGCGCCGTCAGCCCGGCGCGGAACACACCCTGTTCCACGCCCCTGGCCAGCACTTCGCCCAGGGCCGTGAGCATCGAATGGTTCATCGCTTTGATGGCGTCGGACTGCTTTACGTACTCGGCGTGGTGGATGTTCTCCACGCTGACGATGCGCACGAAATCGGTGTGGTGGTCGTGGTGGTCGAAGGTGAATTCCACCAAGCGCCGGATTGCCTCCAGCGGCCCCAATTGCGACAGGTTGAGCGCGCCCTCGGTGTTGCGGATATCGCCGTAGACCTTCTCCAACACCTCGATGTAGAGCTGCTCCTTACTGCCGAAGTAGTAATAGATCATGCGCTTGGAGGTGTGGATGCGCTCGGCGATGGCGTCCACCCGCGCCCCCGAAAGCCCCTGCTGAACAAACTCGACAATGGCTTCCTGGAGAATGTTCTCGCGGGTTTTTTCGGGGTTGTTCTTGCGGGGTTTGCGTGGCTGCACGTCAGTTGCCTGGGCCACTGCGGAGAGTTCTGAGGTTGTTGTCATTCTTAGGCTCCCGGTCATCACTGCACAGGGCGGCGATTATGGGCCGGGAGGCGGCGGCGAAGGAAGGCGCCGGGCGGCACCTTTACCTTCGCGGTTACGAATCTCATACAACTGCGGCCGCTGGGTGCGCCAGCCATGGAGTTTGAATATTTCTCGGGGCCCGTGACATTCGCGGCGGGAATGGTAACGTGCGCGGAAATGCCGGACGACCGGACTGGCAACTATCCTACTCACCAGCAACACTCATCCCACATCAAAACAAGAGGATCGCCCCATGCTCTGGAAAAAAGGCCGCCGCAGCGACAACGTGGTCGATGCCCGTGGCGAAGGGGGCGGCGGGGGCGGGATGCGCTTTGGCGGCGGCAAGGGCCTGAGCCTGACGGCCATCGTGCTGATCGTCGGCATCGGCTGGATCACCGGCCAGGACCCGATGCAGATCCTCGGTCAACTGGCCGGGCAAATGGACCAGTCGGCCCCCGCCACCTCCCAGACCCGCCAGGCCCCGCCGGCCAACGATGAACAGGCCGAATTCGTGCGCTCGATCCTGGGCGACACCGAGGACACCTGGGACCAGATCTTCCAGCAGGCCGGGCGCCAGTATCAGCACCCCACCCTGGTGCTGTTCAGCAATGGCGTGAACTCGGCGTGCGGTTTCGCCAATTCGGCCACCGGCCCGTTTTACTGCCCGGCGGACCAGAAGGTGTACCTGGACTTGAGTTTCTTCCGCGAAATGTCCCAGCGCTTCGCCGCTGCCGGCGATTTTGCCCAGGCCTATGTGATCGCCCACGAAGTCGGCCACCACGTGCAGACCCTGCTCGGCGTCTCGGCCAAGATCCAGGCCGCGCGGCAACAGGGCCGCAACCTACAAGGCGATGGCGGGTTGCTGGTGCGCCAGGAGTTGCAGGCCGACTGCCTGGCCGGGGTATGGGCCTTCAGTGCGCAAAAACGCCTGAACTGGCTGGAACCAGGGGACATCGAAGAAGCCCTCAACGCCGCCAACGCCATCGGCGACGACCGCCTCCAGCAACAAGGCCAGGGCCGCGTGGTGCCCGACTCCTTCACCCACGGCACCTCGGCCCAGCGCGTGCGCTGGTTCAAAACCGGCTTCGCCCAGGGCCAGATCAGCCAGTGCGATACCTTTGCCGCCAAGAGTTTGTAGCCGGTAAAGCAGGCCTCTGTACCCGGCCCCAATGGGGGCCTGGCCTGCCCGCGATGGCGGTCTTGAAAGCACCATCGCGGGCAGAGCCCGCTCCCACAGGGGAATGGCAGGCCAGCTCCCACAGGGTTGCGGCCCCAGGGTTTAGAGCATCCGCTGCAACGCCGCGCAATCGCGCGCATGCCAGTCGGTCTGTTCTGGCCAGGGGTTGTCGGGCAGGTTGACCAGCACGGTGCGGGTGCCGGCGGCGCGGCCGCAGTCGAGGTCGAAGCGGTAGTCGCCAACCATCACCATCGCCGCAGGCGCCACGTCCCAGGCCTGGGACAGTTTCAGCAATCCCTCTGGGTCGGGCTTGGGCCTTGCGTCTTCGCGGCCCAATACGTCGGCGGGGTCAAAACAGTCGGCCAGGCCGATGGCTTGCAGGGTGAGGTGGGCCAACTCACGGGCGTTGCGGGTGAGGATGCCGAGGCGGCAGCCGCGCCCGGCCAGTTCCCGCACCAGCGCCACCGCGCCGGGCGCGGCGCGCGAGCCCAGGGCCAGTTCACGCTCGTGTTCCAGCAACCAGGCGTGCTTGGCCGCAGCCTCGGCGGCGGGCAACGCGGCGAGGTGGGTGAGGATGTCGTCTTGCGCCGGGATGCCCAGGGCCACGCGTATCGCCGGGAAATCATGCACAGCGATGGTCAGGGTGCCGTCCATGTCGAACACCCAGTGGCGCACCCCGGCCAGGCTCATGCCCAGTCCTTGCGGTGGCGGATCAGGCCTTCCTGGGTTACCGACGCCACCAGTTGCCCGGCGCGGTTGAATACGCTGCCCCGGGAAAACCCGCGCGAGTTGCCGGCCCAGGGGCTGTCCATGGCGTACAGCAACCAGTCATCGGCACGCAGGTCGGCGTGGAACCACAGCGCATGGTCGAGGCTGGCCACTTGCATGTCTTTTTGCCACACCGATTTGCCGTGGGGCAGCAGCGAGGTGGTCAGCAAGCCGAAATCCGAGGCGTAGGCCAGCAGGTATTTGTGCAGGGCCGGCAGGTCGTCCAGGGCGCCGTCGGCGCGGAACCACACGTACTTGATCGGGTCGCCCGGTTTGGGGTTGTACGGGTCGGCCTCGGACACCGGGCGCACTTCGATGGGTTTGGGGCAGAGGAATTTTTCGCGCATGTGCTCGGGGATCAGGTGCGCGCGCTGCTGGGTGATTTCCAGCTCCGAGGGCAGGTTTTCCGGGCCGACCACCGTGGGCATCGGCAACTGGTGCGCGAAGCCCTCTTCGTCGTACTGGAACGAAGCGCTGCAAGTGAAAATCGGGTGGCCCTTCTGGATCGCGGTGACGCGGCGGGTGCTGAAGCTGCCGCCGTCGCGCACCCGGTCAACCTGGTACACCACCGGCAACGCGGCGTCGCCCGGGCGCAAAAAATAGCCGTGCATCGAATGCACATGGCGCGCTTCTTCTACGGTCTGGCTGGCCGCCGACAGGGACTGGCCCAGCACCTGGCCACCGAACAACTGGCGGAAGCCCAAATCCTGGCTACGGCCACGGAACAGGTTTTCCTCGATGGGTTCCAGGGTCAGCAAGTCCACCAGATCTTCCAACACATGGCTCATTCAAACACTCCTCACACAGGCATTACCGCGCAGTCTTGGCTGCGGCGGCCGACACGGTTCTTGGCTCGGGCCAATTGATGGCACATTGTAAACATCCCGCCGGGCTTAGCCATGCAAGGTTTGCAGCCATTGTTCACGGGTGATGCGGTACAGCACGTGGTCACGCAGCGGGTCATCGCTGGCCAGGCGCGGGTGGGCGAAGTCGCCGTCCGGGTCGTGGTGCATGCCAATGGCCTGCATGACTTTTTGCGACGGCTCGTTGGCACGGGTCGCGAAGGCCACGACCTGCTTCAGCCCCAAACGGTCAAAGCCGCAACGCAGAGCGGTCCACGCCGCTTCGCTGGCATAGCCCAGGCCCCAATGCTCGCGGGCCAGGCGCCAGCCGATTTCGACCGCTGGGGTGAACGGCGCATCGAACCCCACCACGCCCAACCCGGTAAAACCGATAAACGCGCCGTTGTCCTTGCGCTCCAGGGCCCACAGGCCATAACCGTGCTCGGCGAAATGACCGCGCACCCGGCCGATCAACGCCGCGCTTTCCAGGCGCGACAACGGCGCCGGAAAGTAACGCATCACCTGGGGATCGGCGCTCATTGCCGCAAAATCGGCCAAATCCTCGTCACGAAACTGGCGCATCACCAAGCGGGCGCTCTCAAGTTGCAGTATCGGCTCCATCGTGCCCCCTCCGTTTGCATGCTGCGAGTCTACATCGCTGGTAGGATCCTTCACTCTTTCACGCCATGAAATAGCCATGCCCCTGCCGCTGATCTACCACGACGACTACAGCCCTGAATTCCCGGCGGAGCACCGCTTCCCCATGGACAAATTCCGCCTGCTGCGCGATCACCTGGTCGAGTCCGGGCTGACCCGGGACGCCGACCTGCTGCGCCCGACGCTATGCCCAGCGGATATTCTGGCCTTGGCCCACGACCCGGCCTACATCGAACGGTACATGGGCGGCGAATTGTCCCGCGAAGACCAACGACGCCTCGGCCTGCCCTGGACCGAAGCCCTGGCCCGGCGCACCGTGCGCGCGGTGGGCGGTTCCCTCCTGGCCGCCGAACAGGCCCTGGAACACGGCATGGCCTGTCACCTGGCCGGCGGCACCCACCACGCCCACTACGACCACCCGGCGGGGTTCTGCATCTTCAACGACCTGGCGATCATCAGCCGCTATTTCCTGGAAAGTGGCCGGGTTGGGCGGGTATTGATCTTCGACTGCGACGTGCACCAAGGCGATGGCACGGCGCGCATTCTGGAAGACACCCCGGATGCGGTGACGGTTTCCCTGCACTGCGAAAAGAATTTTCCCGCACGCAAGGCCAGCAGCGATTGGGACATCCCCCTGCCCATGGGCATGGGCGACGCCGCCTACCTGCAAGTGGTGGACGATGCCCTCAGCTACCTGCTGCCCCTCTACCAGCCCGACCTGGTGCTGTACGACGCCGGCGTGGACGTGCACCAGGACGACGCCCTGGGCTACCTGAAACTCACCGACGCCGGAGTCGCCGCCCGCGACGAAGCCGTACTGCGCCATTGCCTGGGCCGCGACATCCCAGTGGTCGGGGTGATCGGCGGCGGCTACAGCAAAGACCGCCAGGCCCTGGCCCGGCGCCACGGCATCCTGCACCACAGCGCCCAACGGGTGTGGACGTCATCAGGTTGTCACTGAGCTGTGGGCGGTTACCCACAATGCCTGTGGAGCGGCCTGTGGATAACCTGAGCGAAAGCTTCTACACCCCACAGCCAGCACGCCTCACAACCCTCTGTACATTTTTCAACCACCCCTGTAGCAGCCCCCCAACCAATCTGGCGCCCCGCCGATTTTTACCCAAGGGCTCAGGTAGAATGGCCGCCCTCTTTTGCCAAACCGCAGCCCACGCCATGACCCACGCCGCCTCCGCTTCTCGCCACGCCATCATCATCGGTGGCGGCCCCGCCGGGTTGATGGCGGCCGAAGTCCTGAGCCAGGCCGGGGTGCGGGTGGACCTGTACGACGCCATGCCCTCGGTGGGGCGCAAGTTCCTGCTGGCCGGCGTCGGCGGCATGAACATCACCCACAGCGAAGCCTACCCGGCGTTTTTGTCGCGCTATGCCGAGCGCGCACCGCAGATCGCGCCGCTGCTGCGCGAGTTCGGCGCCGACGCCTTGCGCCAGTGGATCCACGACCTGGGCATAGAAACCTTCGTCGGCACCTCCGGCCGCGTGTTCCCCACCGACATGAAAGCCGCGCCGCTGCTGCGCGCCTGGCTCAAGCGCCTGCGCGAGCAAGGCGTGACGATCCACACCCGCCAGCGCTGGCTCGGCTGGAATGCCGACGCCAGCCTGCGCCTGCAGGGCCCCGACGGCGAAACACGCCTGCACAGCGATGCCCTGTTGCTGGCCCTGGGCGGCGGCAGTTGGGCGCGGTTGGGCTCCGATGGCGCCTGGGTGCCCCTGCTGGCGGCACGCGGTGTAGCGCTGGCGCCGTTGCAGCCGAGCAATTGCGGCTTTGACGTGCAGGCCTGGAGCGAATTACTCGTGAGTAAATTCGCCGGGGCGCCGCTGAAAAACATCGCCATGGGCCTTAACGACGACTTACCGCGCCTGGGCGAATGCGTGCTCACCGCCAGCGGCATCGAAGGCAGCCTGGTCTATGCCCTCTCGGCGCCGATCCGCGAAGCCATCAACCGTGATGGCGCCGCCACCGTCCACCTCGACTTGTTGCCCGGCAAAGCCCTGGGCCAGGTCGAAGCGGCATTGGCCAGGCCCCGGGGCTCGCGCTCGATGAGCAAGCACCTGCACAGCCAAGTGGGGATAGATGGGGTCAAGGCCGCGTTGCTGCGCGAACTGGCGCCCAAAGAAGCCTTCGATGACCCCGCGCGGCTGGCCGCGGCGATCAAGGCGTTGCCTTTAAGGCTGGTGAAAACCCGGCCCCTGGACGAGGCCATCAGCAGCGCCGGAGGCGTGCCGTTCGAGGCGATGGACCCAAGCCTGATGCTCACGGCGCTGCCGGGGGTGTTCTGCGCCGGCGAGATGCTCGACTGGGAAGCCCCCACCGGCGGCTACCTGCTCACGGCCTGCTTCGCCAGCGGTCGGGCGGCGGGGTTGGGGCTGCTGGGGTGGCTGAACCAAGGGCTCCAAAGCGGTGTGGAGGCGACCACTCTGTAGAGCAAACCGCTGGGGAGCGAGCCTGCCCGCGATAGCAGTGGGCCAGCCCAGCAGGATTTGACTGTTACGCAGCCATCGCGAGCAGGCCCACACCCACAAAAAACGTCGCCGCGCCTGCACTCACACCTTCAAGGCTTGCGCTTGCGCGGCCCGGTGTTGAATACCGGCACCTTGCGCACAGGCTTGATCGCCGGGACGTCCGCCGCCACTTCGCCGCTGTCCACCCATTTGCCCAGGTTGCGTTTGCCGCCACCGGAAGCCTTGGGTTTTTTCGGCTTTTTCGGTTTTTTCACAACCTGGCCGCTGGCGTCGGTGTCGGGCACCCGGTGTTCCGGCTCAAAATCCTGCTCCATATGGCGGTTCAGGGTCTGGCGGGTGAGCATTTCGATGGCCGACAGCAGGTTCACTTCATCGGCGCACACCAGGGAAATCGCTTCGCCCGTGGCGCCCGCGCGGCCCGTGCGGCCGATGCGGTGGATGTAGTCTTCGGCGACGATCGGCAGGTCGAAGTTGACCACCAGCGGCAAGTCCTCGATGTCCAGGCCACGGGCCGCGACGTCGGTGGCGACCAGGATCTGTACTTCGCTGGCCTTGAAGCGGTCCAGCGCCCGTTGCCGGGTGGCTTGCGGCTTGTCGCCATGGATACCGTCGGCGTTCACGCCCAGGCCCTGGAGTTTTTCCACCAGCGCATCCACGCCGTTGCGGGTTTTGGCGAACACCAGCACCTGCTTCCAGTGGTTTTTGCGCAGCAGGTGCACAAACAGTTCCGGTTTGCGCTTCTTGTCCACCGGCACCACCCACTGCTTGACGGTGTTGGCGGCGACGTTGCGCGGGCTGACCTCAATGCTCAGCGGGTCGTTGAGCATCTGCCCGGCCAGCAGGCGAATGGCATCGGAGAAGGTCGCGGAAAACAGCAACGTTTGGCGCTTTTTCGGCAGCACGCGGTAGATGTTCGACAGCTCTTCGCTAAAGCCCAGGTCAAGCATGCGGTCGGCTTCGTCCAGCACCAAGGTTTGCAACTGGTTGAACTTGAGGGCGTTCTGGCGGAACAGGTCGAGCAGGCGCCCGGGGGTGGCCACCAACAGGTCCACGCCTTTGCGCAGCTTCATCATTTGCGGGTTGATGCTGACGCCGCCGTACACCGCGTAGGTGCTCAGGGGCAGGTGTTCGGCGTACTGGCGCACGCTTTCGTGAACTTGCTCGGCCAACTCGCGGGTCGGCACCAGGATCAGCGCACGCACCGAGTTGGCCGTGACTTTCGGCCCTTCCATGGCCAGCAGTTGCAACAGCGGCACGGCGAAACCGGCGGTCTTGCCGGTGCCGGTCTGGGCCGCCGCCATCAGGTCGCGCCCGGCCAGCACCGCCGGAATGGCTTGCGCCTGCACCGGCGTCGGAGTCTGGTAACCGAGCGTCTCAAGGGCGCGCAGCAAGGGTTCGATCAGGCCAAGGGTGGCGAAAGTCATGGGGGATACCGTAGGAAAAGTCAGCGCAAGGAGTGCAATGCGCGGCAGTTTACCCTAATTCACTGCGGTTTCTGCCGCCGCCACTGCGGCAGGCCGATCAACACCACGGCGCTGATAATCACCAACATCGCCAGGGCTTCTTCGATGCCGATGGTTTCGCCGGCAAAGACGATCCCCAACAGCACCGCCACGGCCGGGTTGACGTAGGCGTAGCTGGTGGCCGCCGCCGGGCGAACGTTCTTGAGCAGGTACATATAAGCGTTGAAGGCGATGATCGAACCGAAACCGATCAGGTAGAACAGCGCAAACCAGCCCTTGAGCGGCGGCATTGCCTCCAGGCGTTCGCCGCTGAGCACACTGCCCACCATCAGCACCACGCCGCCCACCAACATTTGCGCGGCACTGGCCATTGCGCCCTGGGGCAGCGGCAAGTGCTTGCTCCACACCGAACCAAAGGCCCAGGCCGCCGCCGCGAAAATCAGCAGCGCCGCGCCCAGCGGGCTCGATTGCAAGTTGGAGCCCAGGTTGAGCATGGCGATACCGATCAGCCCCAGCACGATGCCGGCCCACTCCAAGCGGGTGTTGCGCTGGCCCCAGAAATAGCCGCACAGCAAGGTGAACAGCGGCACCGTCGCCACCGCCAGCGCCGCCACACCCGAGGCCACGCCCGTGTGCTCGGCCACGCTGACCGCGCCGTTGCCGAAGGTCAGCAGCAAAATGCCGATCAGCCCCGCCGAACGCCATTGCGGCCAGGTCGGCGCCGGGGCCCCGCGCCAGCGCAGGTAGGCGTACATCAACACGCCGGCGGTGATAAAGCGGATCCCGGCGAGCATCAGCGGCGGCCAGGATTCAATGCCGATGCGGATCACCAGGTAGGTAGACCCCCAAATCACATACAAGGCAAAAAACGCGGCAATCAAGGGCAAGGGGAAACGGCGAGGTCCAGGCATGCGGGGCTCAAAGGCAAGGTGGGCGGGAGAACTATTCTAGAAAGGCCCCCGGGCAAAAATAAGCTACAAAACCTGTTTATAGTGGCCATACACTTTTTAAAAGAATGAAATCCCGGCCATTGGCCACGCTTTCAAAACTCACCCCTTGCACGAGCCCGACCATGGACAAATACGACCGCATGCTCCTCGCCGCCCTGCTGGAAAACGGCCGCGCCAGTTACGCAGAACTGGCGCGCAAGGTCAGCCTGTCGGCACCGGCGGTGGCCGAACGGGTGGCCAAACTGGAAACTTCGGGGGTCATTACCGGCTATAAGGCGCAAGTTGATATGGCCAAAATCGGCCTGCCGATCCGCTGCGTGATCGAATTGCGCCTGAACCAGAACGGCAAGCAGAGCGTGTACGACGAACTGGCCAAGATCCCCCAGTTGACCGAATGCCACCGCGTTACCGGCGACCCCTGCGTCATCATGCAAGGGGCCGTGGGCACGATGCCGGAGCTCGAAGCCCTGATAAACCGCGTGGCACGCTTCGGGGTCAGCAAGACCTCCATCATCCTCTCCAGCGCTCTGGAAACCCGGGTGCCGCTGGAGCAATTGGAAAGCAAGCCCACCTGAGCCGCACTGCCCCTTTCCTCGTAGAGCATGGCTTGCCTCGGTGGGAGCGACTGTCTTACCCCTACCATTCGCCAGCGTCACTCAGTGCCGCCATCGCGAGCAGGCTCGCTCCCACAGAGGAAAGAAGAAATCCCACCCACACCCCAGTTCAACTGTGGGAGCGGGCCTGCCCGCGATAGCGCCCGTAAAGCCGCCATCGCTGGCCAACCCGGCTATTACGGGAGGACGGCGCGCCCCTGGCGTTACCGCCCTCGCCCTTTTTCGAGGCAGCGGTGAGTCGAAAATACCCACCCCGGTGCAAAACCACCCGCCGCAAAGGCGCGATCTAGAGCCTCCCCGCAGAACAATCAATTCTGTTGATTATTACCATTGTGTTTATGAACTTTTATATCGATTTTGCGCGAGTAACATTGGCTCCGTACCCACTTAGTCGCCCTCTCAAGGAGCCGCCATCATGAAACGCCAATTACTGCTCAGCCTGACCCTCTCGATCCTGGCCGCCAACGCCTTTGCCCTGCCAGCCTCGGAACAGAGCGTTCCGCAGATCAAGACCAGCCACACCGTCTTCACCCAGACCCTCGCCGCCGATGGCAGCGAACGCACGCCACAGGGCCAAACCCTGGCAGCCGACGGTAACGAACGTACCCAACAAGGCCAAACCCTGGCCGCTGACGGTAACGAACGCACCCCACAGGGCCAAACCCTCGCCGCTGACGGCACCGAACGTACCCCACAGGGCCAAACCCTCGCCGCTGACGGCACCGAACGTACCCCACAGGGCCAGACCCTCGCCGCTGACGGTTCCGCCCGCACGCCACAAGGCCAGACCGTTGCCGAAGGTGGCCGCGATCGCCTGGAAGAAAAAGGCCTGGTTGAAGGTGGCTACGAGCGCACCCCACAAGGTCAACTGCTGGTCGAGGGCGGTGCTGATCGCCTCGCCGAACGCAACAGCGCTGTGAGCTGAGCCCATGGCGGCCCCGAAAAAAGCCCGATCCCCGGATCGGGCTTTGACTGTGTGTAATCCCCACGCCTGTCTGCGCCCCTAACCGTTTTGTCGTTCGACGCCAGCAAAGTCGATTTGCTAGAGTGCGCCGCTGTCCTTGATAGAAGTCAGCCCCGATGCTGCCCCGCGCCGAACAGAAGCAACAGACCCGCAACGCCCTGATGGACGCAGCCCGCCATTTGATGGAGTGCGGCCGCGGATTCGGCAGCCTGAGCCTGCGTGAAGTGGCCAAGACCGCGGGCATCGTGCCCACCGGGTTCTACCGGCATTTCACCGACATGGACCAATTGGGCCTGGAGCTGGTCAGCGAAGTCGGCCAGACCTTCCGCGCCACCATCCGCCTGGTACGCCACAACGAATTCGTGATGGGCGGCATCATCGATGCCTCGGTGCGCATCTTTCTCGACGTGGTCACCGCCAACCGTTCGCAGTTTTTGTTCCTCGCCCGCGAGCAATACGGCGGCTCGCTGCCGGTGCGCCAGGCCATCGCGGCCCTGCGCGAGAACATCAGCGCCGACCTGGCCGCCGACCTGGTGCTGATGCCCAAGCTGCAACACCTGGACCTCGCCGCGTTGTCGGTGATGGCCGACCTGATCGTCAAAAGCGTGTTCGCCACCCTCCCCGACATCATCGACCCGCCCGCCCAGGCCCTGCCCGAGCACCTCACGCCCCAGGCGAAAATCACCCAGCAACTGCGCTTCATCTTTATCGGCCTCAAGCATTGGCAAGGGTTGGGCAGCACGGAATAACCCGGGCGAGCTTGCTCGCGATGAGGGCCAGCCGACTTAGAAGCTGTTAGACCGCTCTCGCGGGCAAGCCCCACAGTTGAACTGTAGTGCGGGTGGGATTTTCATTTTCCTCTGTGGGAGCGAGCCCGCTCGCGATGACAGCATTCCAAGTGCCAGAAGTGCGTCGCCTGTCCCGGCCTCATCGCGGGCAAGGCCCGCTCCCACAGTGTGGGCGTGATCTGTTTTCCGCTGCTCGCGGTGGCGGCACGCAGTGGCGGTGACGAAGGGTAGGGGTAAGACCGTTACTCCCACAAAAGCTCGCGGCCCCATCATGCATGCCCCAAAACGGGGCGCGCCTTCGCCCAGCGCACCAATCTCCACCCTTCCCTGCGCCCCATTTTCTAGCGCCGCCCAAGCCCGACAGGCTTTTCCTACGCCCCAGCGCAATTGGCAAGCCCCTTGCTCTAGCCCCTGCATCGCCTTTAGCCGGAAGCCTGCCGATGCTGGTCATTCACCAACGGATCGCCGCCCAACCTGAATGGGCCGCCGAGTTGCACCTCACCTTCGAGGCGCGCAGCAAAAGCCGCTTGCGCTGTTTCAGTGCCGAGGGTGAGGACGTGGGGTTGTTCCTGGAGCGCGGCCAGCCGCCGCTGTATGACGGCGAATACCTGCGCGCCGAGGACGGCCGTGTGGTGCGGGTGCGCGCGCGGCCTGAGCAGTTGCTGCACGTCACCTGCGCCAGCGCGTTTGAGCTGACCCGCGCCGCCTATCACCTGGGCAACCGCCACGTGGCCCTGCAAGTGGGCGACGGCTGGTTGCGCCTGCTCGACGACTACGTGCTCAAGGCCATGCTCGAACAACTGGGCGCCACCGTGCAGGCCCTGGAGGCACCCTTCGCACCGGAACACGGCGCCTATGGCGGTGGCCATCATCATTCGCGCCACGGCGAAGAAGCCTTCAACTACGCGCCCAAGTTGCACCAGTTCGGCGTGCGCCAGTGAGCCCGGCCTGGGCCCTGCTGCGCCTGGCCAGCCCGCAGTTGCCGATTGGTGGCTACAGCTATTCCCAGGGCCTGGAAATGGCGGTGGATAACGCCCGCGTGCACGACGCCGCTAGCGCCAAGCGCTGGCTCAGCGATCAGTTGCGGCTCAACCTCAGCCGTTTCGAGGCGCCGCTGCTGCTCGCCCATTGCAGCGCCGCCGCCAACGACGACTGGCCCGCGCTGCACAGCCACTGCGAACAGCACCGGGCCAGCCGCGAAACCCGCGAATTGCATCAGGAGAGCCGGCAGATGGGCTACTCGTTGCAGCAGTTGCTCAACGGCTTGCCGGAGCTGGACGCCCCGGCCCGGGCCTTTCTCCAGCAGCAGGACGAGCCGCACTTGGCCCTGGGCTGGGCGCTGGCGGCGCGGGCCTGGCGCATCACCCCGGCCGACGCCCTCGACGCCTGGCTGTGGAGTTGGCTGGAAAACCAATTGGCCGTGCTGATGAAAACCCTGCCCCTGGGCCAGCAAGCCGCCCAGCGCCTGACCAGCGAACTGCTGCCGGTGCTGCAACAGGCCCGCGAGCACGCCGCCCGCCTCGACCCTCACCATTACGGCAGCGCCGCGTTTGGCCTGTCCTTGGCGTGCATGGCCCATGAGCGCCAGTACAGCCGTCTGTTTCGTTCCTAGGAGAAGCCCATGAACTCACAACCCCTGCGCGTTGGCATCGGTGGCCCGGTCGGCTCGGGCAAGACCGCCCTGACCCTGGCCCTGTGCCTGGCCCTGCGCGAGCGCTACAACCTGGCGGTGGTCACCAACGACATCTACACCCGCGAAGACGCCGATTTCCTGGTGCGCAACCAGGCCCTGGCGCCAGAACGCATCATTGGCGTGGAAACCGGCGGCTGCCCGCACACGGCGATCCGCGAAGACGCCTCGATCAACCTTGAAGCCGTCGATCAGCTCAACCGGCGCTTCCCAGGGCTGGACCTGATTCTGGTGGAATCCGGCGGCGACAACTTGTCCGCCACCTTCAGCCCGGAGCTGTCGGACCTGACGATCTACGTGATCGACGTATCGGCCGGCGACAAATTGCCGCGCAAGGGCGGGCCGGGGATCTGCAAATCCGACCTGCTGGTTATCAACAAGATCGACCTGGCGCCGCTGGTGGGCGCTTCCCTGGAGCTGATGAACAGCGACACCCAGCGCATGCGTGCCGGCAAGCCGTTCGTGTTCAGCAACCAGAAAACCGGCCAGGGCCTGCCCGAGATCATTGCCTTTATCGAACGCCAGGGCCTGCTGACCACGGCGGCCTGAACCCTTATTCACACCAACAAGGACGCTTATCCATGACATTGCCCCGTACCCTCGCCGCCCTCGCGCTGCTGCTCACCCCCGCCCTGGCCCTGGCCCACCCCGGCCACGGCGACAACGGTTTGATCGCCGGTATCAGCCACCCCATCGGCGGCCTCGACCACTTGCTGGCCATGCTCGCCGTTGGCCTGTGGGCGGCGCAGCAACAGGGTGCGGCGCGTTGGGCGCTGCCGTGCAGCTTTGTCGCCACGATGTTGCTGGGCGGCGTGCTGGGTTTTGCAGGGCTGCACCTGCCGGCCCTGGAAAGCGGCATCGCCGCCTCGGTGCTGGCCCTGGGCCTGGCGGTGGCCCTGGCGGTGCGCCCGCCCCTGAGCCTGGCGCTGGCGGCCACGGCGCTGTTTGCCCTGTTCCACGGCGTGGCCCATGGCCTGGAACTGCCGGCCATGGCCAGCCCCTGGAGCTATGCCGCCGGTTTTGTCGCCGCCACCGCCGCCCTGCATGGCGCCGGGTTTGCCCTGGTGCGCGTGCTGCCACGGGCGGCCGCGCCGCTGGTGCGGTTGGCGGGGGCGGTGTCGGCGGCGACTGGGGTGTGGTTGTTGGCGGGGTGATGTTCAATGGTTTGGAGGGTGCTATCGCGTTCAGGCTCGCTCCCACAGTTGTCTTGCGGTGTTTGCCAAGGGAGGTGGGCCTTGCCTGTGATGCCGGGCCACCTCTCCCAAGCCAAGGCTCTCTGCTACCATGTCGCGCAAACACCCCTGCCGTGACGACGCCCGCCAATGCCCCACGCTTCCCGCTCTGCCAGCCTGCCTGAATTGACCGCCCTGTTCGCCACGGTGCAACAGCACTTTCGCGGGGTGATCGTGCCGCTGTGGCAAGGCCCGGGCTGGAACGCGCAATTGGCCCTGCCTTATGAAGCGCTGGACGCCCAGCACCAGCCCCTGCCGCCCCAGCGCTATCGGGCCATGGCGTGTGCGCGGCAGTTGTACCTGTTTGCCAGCCTGATCGGCGAACCCGGCATCAGCGGCGCCGAGGAACGGGCCGAGGCGCTGTTCCGCTCGTTGCAGCGCCACTTCCACGACGCCGAGCACGGTGGCTGGTTCTACAGCATCGATGCCCAAGGCGCGCCGCTGGACACGCGCAAAGACCTCTACACCCACGCCTTCATCATTTTCGCCTGCGCCCATTACTGGGCCCGGGTGCGCGAGCCGTTGGTGGAATCGGTGCTCAACGCGGCGCTGCAAGTGGTCGCCGAGCGTTTCGCCATCGACGGCGGCTTGTATGAAGCGGTACTCGAACGCGATTGGTCGGCGCTGGCCGCTGGCCCCTTGCAAAACCCGTTGATGCACCTGGCCGAAGCCTTGCTCGCCACCCTCGCCGCGCGCCCCGATGCCAAGGCGCAAGCGGCCCTGGAGCAACTGTGCGCGGGTATGCAGCGGCGGTTCGTCGAGCCGCGCCACGGGGTGATGATGGAGAAACCGCTGGGGGCTGTGGATAACTGGTTCGAGCCGGGGCATCAGTTCGAGTGGCTGTTTTTGCTCGGTTCCTCGCCGCTGCTCAAGGGCACGCCGCTGCATGCCTCCCTGGAACGGGCGTTCGCCTACGCCGAGCAGATCGGCGTGGATGACCGCACCGCCAGCGTCAGCGGCATGCTCGACCTGGAGGGCGGCGTGCGCGACGCCACCCAGCGCATCTGGGCCCAGGCCGAATACCTGCGCGCCCTGACCCTGCGCCCCGCCAGCGAACCGCGCCTGCAACGCCAGCTAGAGGCGTTGCAGCAACACTTCCTGCACCCCGGCGGCTGGTACGAGTGCCTCGATGCCAACGCCAGCGTCAGCCGCCGTGACATGCCCTCCACCACCCCGTATCACCTGGCCACCTGTTATCGCGGCTTGGCGCAATATTTGGGCTGAGCCATTGGCGCTGTGGCAGCCGCCCGCTCCCACCGTTGCTTATCGCCACAGCCCTCATGCAATCCACTTACGCTCGCCGGTAAAGCTGATGGTCAACCAGCGCGCCGCATCCGGTTTGCCCAGGGCTGTGGATATCTCTTCGCGCAAGGCATCGAGGGTGGCGACGGCGGCGATCGGGTAGTTGGCCGGCAGCACCACATGAATCTCGATAAACCGCGCCCGCCCGTGCTTTTGCACGTAAGACACATAGTCGTCGAAGCCATGGGCAGCCTTGGCCTGGTCCATCACCTGGCGCACCTGGCTGTCGAGTTGGTCGGGGACGATCCCCAACACGTCGCGCATGGCCGGTTTGAGGATCTTCCAGGCCGGCGCCAGCATGCTCAGGGCCAGCAGGATCAGGATCGCCGGGTCAACGTACAACGCCCATTGGCCATAGCCCTGGCTCTTGAGCAGCAGTGCGGCGAGAAAGCTCACCAGCAAGCCCACCGAGAGCATGGCGTCCACCAGCCAACTGATGTTGTCGAACTGGATCAGCGACGACTTGAGCCGGCGGTTGCGGTAGCGCACGTAGAAGAAGTAGGCGAACTCGACCAGGCTAAACACCGCCGCGTAGACGATCACCAGCCCCAGCTCGATGTCGCGCCCGCCATTGATAATGCCGAACACCCCGTTGAGAAAGGCGTAGATGGCGATCAGCAGCAGGAAGCTACCCTCGATCAGCAGCACCATGGGCTCCAGGTGCCAGTAGCCGAACTGGAACCGCGCGTTGCTTTGCTTGGCGATCAGGCGCGCGGTAATCAGCATCAGGACTTTGATGAAGGTGGCGATCAGGGAGAAAAACCCATCGAAGAGGATGGATTGGGAGCCAGAAATAAAACCCGTGGCGATCCCGGCGATCGCCACGGCAAACATCAGTACGGTGGATTGTTTGAGCAGGGCCTGCTCACCTCGGTTACTCACATAGCCTCCTGTTGGAACCTTGAAACCGCAGGGCGCGGCGGGGTTCAGAGGCGCGAGTGTACCTTATGCCATGTTTTGGCCGATTTGCCGCCTCAGGCCTTGGCGCTACGGTCGATGGCAAAACCGCTCCAGCTCTGGCTCACCGGCATCAGTTCCAGGCTGTTGATGTTGATGTGAGCCGGGGTGTTGAGCACCCAGAAAATCGTCTCGGCGATGTCCTGCGGCTGGATCGGCTCGGCGCCCGCGTAGGTGGCGTCGTAGCGCGCCTGGTCGCCGGCAAAGCGCACCAGGGAGAACTCGCTCTCGCACAGGCCCGGCTCAATGTTGGTGACCCGCACGCCCGTGCCTTGCAGGTCGCAGCGCAGGTTGAGGGAGAACTGTTTGACGAACGCCTTGCTGGCGCCATAGACGTGGCTGCCGGGGTACGGGTAATTGCCGGCCACCGAGCCCAGGTTGATGATCCCGGCGCCACGGCCGTGGGCGATGAGGTTGGGCAGCAGCAAACGGGTGGCGTACATCAGGCCTTTGATGTTGGTGTCGACCATGGTGTCCCAGTCGTCCAGGTCGCACGTGGGTGCCGGGTCCACGCCCAGGGCCAGGCCGGCGTTGTTGATAAGTGCGCGCAGCTTGGCGAAGGCCGGCGGCAGGCTGGCGATGGCCACCTCCATGGCTTTACGGTCACGCACATCGAGCACCAGGCCATGCACCTGGGTGTGCGCCGACAACTCGGCGCACAGGGCATTGAGGCGCTCTTCGCGGCGCCCGGTGAGCACCAGCGACCAACCGGCCTCGGCAAAACGACGGGCGCAGGCTTCACCGAAACCGGACGTGGCGCCGGTAATAAACAGGGTGTTGGTCATTGTGTGTTCCTCGCGGGCCTGTCAGGCGTGTATGAATAAAAAGTCGCCCCGCAGCATGCCCGCCGAGGCCTTTGGCGGCAACCCGGCACGCGCGAACTGTACAAATAACGATCAATCGTTCGTAAGCCTGTAACGGCGGGGCCTGTAGCCAGGTACGCGCATGTTATCCACAGGCCGGTCCACAGTCTTTGGGGGCAAGTGCACAACCAGCAAAGCCGCTGTGTACAAGGCTTTGCGTCGAAAAATAGAGTTTTTTTACTTGACCTGGGAAACCTCACCTGCCGCCACCCCTGACGTGCGGCCGCCAAGCAGCCCACCACGTCATTGCGCCAGGCCAGCATTTACGCCGCTTGGCGAGGTCTTTCCAGAGTTTAACCACAGACTTATCCACAGGCTTGCCCAGCCCCGCAGAGCGCCTTGGCCGCGACAATAAAACGGTTGACAACTCGCCCACACGGCCGAGCAAAAACCGCTGCGCAAAAAACAACCAACCGCCTGAAAGCCACGCAGAACGTGGCCTGCAGCCAGCTACTCCCACGTTACCCACAGCCCGCTCCACAGCAAACGGGGACAAGTCAAAACTGTGACAAAACAACTGATTACGGCGGCTTTATGCCGCGCTTTGGCAGGTGGTGGAATTTGTTTTCCACAATTTCGGGGGGAGGGCTTTGAGGGGGGTTGTAGGGGCTTGGCTTACCCGCGATGGCGGTCTTGAAATCGCTATCGCTGGCAAGCCAGGCTCCTACAGGGCGATGGCGGTTTTTAGATCGCCATCGCGAGCAGGCTCGCGCCCACGGGTTGTGCGGCGGGTGTATCAGTGGCCGCCCAGGTAGGCGTTGCGCACTTCTTCGTTGACCAGCAGTTCCTGGCCCGTGCCGGTCAGGCGGATTTCACCGTTGACCATCACATAGGCCCGGTCCGAGAGCTTGAGGGCGTGGTTGGCGTTTTGCTCGACGAGGAAGATCGTCATGCCGGTGGCCGCCAGTTCCCGCAGGGTGGCGAAGATCTGTTTGACCACAATGGGCGCCAGCCCCAGGCTCGGTTCGTCCAGCAGCAACAGCTTGGGCCGACTCATCAACGCCCGGGCAATGGCGAGCATTTGCTGCTCCCCGCCGGACATGGTCATGGCGCGCTGGGTGCGGCGCTCCTTGAGCCTGGGGAACAGCTCGAACATGCGCTGCATGTCTTCGCTGGCGTGCTTGTCGCCGATGGGGATGGTGCCCATCAGCAGGTTCTCTTCCACGGTCATGTCGGGGAACACCCGCCGCCCTTCCGGCGATTGGGCGATGCCGTGGGAGGCGATGTAGTGGGAAGACTTGTGGGTAATGTCCACGCCGCCATAGATGATCTGCCCGCTCGCCGCGCGCGGCTGGCCGAAGATCGACATCAGCAGCGTGGATTTGCCCGCGCCGTTGGAGCCGATCAGGCTCACGGTTTCCCCTTCGTTGATGTGCATCGAGACTTTCTTCAAGGCCTGGATCGGCCCGTAGAACACGTCCAGGTCCTTGAGTTCGAGGATCGGTTGGCTCATACCAGTTCCTCTTCATCCGCGCCCAGGTAGGCGGCGATCACTTTCGGGTCGTTGCGGATAGCGTCAGGGCCGCCCTCGGCGATGACGTTGCCGTGGTCCAGCACCACGATGTGGTCGCTGATGCTCATCACCATGCCCATGTCGTGTTCGATCAGCACCACGGTCAGATCATGCTCGTCGCGCAGCAGCCGGATCATCGCGCTCAGTGCTTCGGTTTCCTGGGGGTTGAGGCCAGCGGCCGGTTCGTCGAGGCAGATGATCTGCGGGCGCGTGCACATGGCCCGGGCGATCTCCAAACGCCGCTGCTGGCCGTAGGACAGCTCGCCGGCCAAGCGGTTGGCGCAGTCCACCAGGTCCACCACTTCCAGCCAGTAGAACGCGCAATCCAGCGCATCGCTCTCAGCCTTGCGGTAGCCCTTGGTGTTGAGGATGCCCGCCAGCAGGCTGCGGTTGACCCACATGTGCTGGGCCACCAGGAGGTTTTCCAGCACCGACATTTCCTTGAACAAGCGAATGTTCTGGAAAGTACGGGCCAGGCCGGCGCGGTTCACCAGGTGGGTGCCGCCGAACATTTTGTAGTAGAGACGGCTGGCGAAGGACGCGGGCGAAATGAAATCCCGCGCCTTGAACGATTCGCCCAGCAACTGGATGACGTTGGTGCGCTGGCCGCGCACGTTGAGTTCGATCTTGCCGCCCGAGGCCTTGTAGAACCCGGTGAGGCAGTTGAACACCGTGGTCTTGCCCGCGCCGTTGGGGCCGATCAGGGCGAAGATCGAGTTGCGTTTGACTTGCAGGCTGACGTCGCTCAGCGCCTTGATGCCGCCGAAATGCATCATCAGTTTTTCCACACAAAGGACGACTTCACTCATGGCGCAGCCCTCTCATAGTGAATGGCACCCTTGCGCGGCTTGACCCCGGTGCGGCTGATGCGGATCAGGCCCCTGGGGCGCCAGATCATCATCAACACCATCAGCACGCCGAACAGCAGCACCCGGTATTCGGAGAAGCTGCGCAACAGCTCCGGTGCCACGGTGAGGACGAACGCGGCGATCACCACGCCCACCGTCGAGCCCATGCCGCCCAGCACCACGATGGCGAGGATCAGCGCCGACTCGAAGAAGGTGAACGAGGACGGGTTGACGAAGCCCTGGTAGCTGGCAAAGAACACCCCGGCCAGGCCCGCCGTGGATGCGCCGATGGTGAAGGCCGAGAGCTTGACCAGCACGTGGTTCAGGCCCATGGAGCGGCAGGCGATTTCATCTTCGCGCAGGGCTTCCCAGGCGCGGCCCACCGGCATGCGGGTCAGCCGATGCTTGATGTAGAGCACCAGCAGCACGGTGATGAACAGCACGATGTAGATGAACAGGAACTTCAGGTTGGGGTTGTAGGCCGTGCCGAAAAACTCATGGAACGGCACCCCGCCGTCCTTGGCCCGGCGCCCGAACTCCAGGCCGAAGAAGGTCGGCGAAGGCACCGGCATGCCATTGGGCCCGCCGGTGAACGACAGCCAGTTGTTGAGCACCAGGCGAATGATTTCGCCAAAACCCAGGGTCACGATGGCCAGGTAGTCGCCGTGCATGCGCAACACCGGGAACCCGAGGATGCACCCGGCCATCGCCGCGGCGATGGCCGCCAGCGGCAGCACCGTCCAGAAGCCCAGGCCCAAGTATTGATAGCCCAACGCCAGGCCATAGGCACCGATGGCGTAGAAGGCCACGTAACCCAGGTCCAGCAGCCCAGCCAGGCCCACCACTATGTTCAAGCCCAGGCCCAGCAGCACGTAGATCAGGCCGAGGATGACCACGGTGAGCACGTATTTGTTGGCGAAAAAGGGGAACACGATGGCGATCACGATCAGCGCCGGGATGATCCAGCGCAGGCGTGACTTGTAGTCCGGCGCCAGCACGTGCACCCCGGAGCCGGTGCTTTCAAAGCCGTCGAGCACCTTCAGGCCACGCGGGGTCTGGAGGAACAGGCTCAGGGCGAAACGCCCTACCATCACGATTGCCACCAACCAGCCGACGCGGGCCGGTTGCAGGTTGAAGGTGTAGCCGTCGAGTACCACCCCGACTATCGGCCCGAATACGATCAGCGAGATCAGTCCCGCGAGCACAGCGTCGATGACGCTCTTTTTCACATCCATTGGTTTATTGGCAGCAGACATACTTACACCTTCGCCACGAGTGGGCGACCCAGCAGGCCTTGGGGACGGAAGATCAGGATCAGCACCAGCAGCGAGAAGCTGAACACGTCTTTGTAGTCGGAGTTGATGAGCCCGGAGAACAGCGACTCAGAGATGCCAAGGATGATGCCGCCCAGCATCGCCCCCGGCAGCGAGCCGATGCCGCCGAGCACTGCGGCGGTGAACGCCTTGATGCCGATGATGAACCCGGCATAGAAGTCGAACGTGCCGTAGTTCATGGTAATCAGCACCCCGGCCAGCGCGGCCATGGCGGCGCCGATGACGAACACGTAGGAAATCACCCGGTCGGTGTTGATGCCCAGGATCGAGGCCATCTTGCGGTCTTGCTGGGTGGCCCGGCACATACGGCCCAGGCGCGTGTACTTGATGATGTAGGTCAGCAGCGCCATGCCGGCGAAAGCCGCCACGAGGATGAAGATCTTGGTATAGGTCAGTTGCACAAAACCGGTGCCGATATCGACGCGCATGGCGCCTTCGAGCAGTGTCGGCACGCCCTGTTGGCGGGCGCCCTGGCTGATTTGCGCATAGTTTTGCAGGATCAGCGAAATGCCGATGGCGCTGATGAGCGGCGCCAGGCGAGTGGAGTTGCGCAGGGGTTTGTAGGCGACGCGTTCGATGACCCAGCCGTATACACCGGTGACCACGACCGTGAACACCAGGGTGCCGAGAATCATCAGCGGGAAGGATTCGATACCGAAATAAGCCAGCAGAGCCAGACTGATCGCCGCGAGGTACGCGGAGATCATATAAACCTCGCCGTGGGCGAAGTTAATCATGCCAATGATGCCGTAGACCATTGTGTAGCCGATGGCGATCAGACCATAGACGGACCCGAGGGTCAGACCATTAATCAGTTGCTGCAGGAAAATACCATCCATAACGCAATCTCACGCAGTGAGAACCTGCACACCGATGGGTGTGCGGTTCTTCTTAAGGAAAATACAGGTACACAGCCCCGTGGGAGCGAGCCCTGCTCGCGATGGCGGCGCAACAGCCAACAGACCCGCTGAAGGTTGATCTGTCATCGCGAGCAGGCTCGCTCCCACAGGTTCAGGTTCCAGCCTTACGGCCGGTAGGCCCTTACTTCTGTTTTTCCAACTGGTGGTATTTGCCGTCCTTGTCCCACTGGTAGACCACATAGTCGGAGACTTTCAGGTCGCCCTTGGCGTCCCAGGTCTTCTCGCCCATGACGGTCTTGACCGGGTTGGCCTTGAGCCATTTGGCGGCGTCTTCGCCTTTGTTCGACTTGGCGCCGTTGAAGCCGGCGGCCAGGGCCTGGATCGAGGCGTAGGCGTACAGGGTGTAGCCCTCAGGCTCGGTGCCGCCCTTGCGGAAAGCCTCTACCACGGCCTTGCTGTCGGGCAGCATGCGTGGGTCGGCGCCAAAGGTCATGTACACGCCATCGACGTACTGCGGGCCGCCGGCGGTGGTGACCAACTCGTCGGTGACGATGCCGTCATCGGACATGAACTTGACGTCCTTGAGGCCCTGCTCGCGCATCTGCCGTACCAGCGGGCCGGCCTCGGGGTGCAGGCCGCCGAAGTAGACGATATCGGCACCGGCGGCGCGGATCTTGGTGACCACGGCGCTGAAGTCTTTCTCGCCACGGGTCAGGCCTTCGTACAGCACGGGCTCGACGCCGCGTTTCATCAACTGGGCCTTGGTGGCGTCGGCCAGGCCTTGGCCGTAGGTGTCCTTGTCGTGCAGTACCACAACTTTCTTGCCCTTGAGCACGTCGACGATGTAGTCGCCAGCCACGATGCCCTGCTGGTCGTCGCGCCCGCACATGCGGAACATTGCACCCAGGCCGCGCTCGGTAACCTGCGGGTTGGTGGAGCCGGGGGTGATGGCGATGATGCCCGCCTCGTCGTACACCTCAGAGGCCGGGATGGTGGAAGAAGAGCAGAAGTGCCCGACCACGCCCGCGACCTTGTCCTGGTCGGCCAAGCGGTTGGCCACGGCCACGGCCTGCTTGGGTTCGCACGCGTCATCGCCCTTGACCAGGACGATCTTCTCGCCGTTGACGCCGCCCGCCGCGTTGATGGCATCGGCCGCCGCTTGGGCGCCTTTCATGTATTGCTCGCCAAAGGCCGCGTTGGCGCCGGTCATGGGTCCCGCTACACCGATCTTGAGGTCGGCCTGAGCAAACGCAGAAACGCCCAACGCAGCAGCGACTGCGAGGGCCAAAAAGCCTTTCTTGTAAAACGTCTGGGACATGAGGTGGTGCTCCATGGTTTTAAGTTGGCACTGCGACTTTACTTCTTCACTCATTGCGCAGAGCAAGCGCCGTGCCATCGGTTTTTTATTCTTGGAAAAGTCGCTGCACCGTTGTTTTATCGACGGATTCGGGCCCAATTTCATTGGACGTGCAACCGTCTGGAACGCGGAAGGTAAAACCATTTTTTTCAGAAGGCGCAACCGCAACGCGCCATCATTGCAACCGCGACGTTAAACAACGTGCAACCCGCCTGTAACAGCCTGCGTCACCGAAGTGCACACTGCTGGTGCAGTAGTGCTACAACGCGCACCACTACAGGCTAGTCGCTGCGCTGAAAAGCGCCGCACTTACGGGTTAATCGCCTCTTTTTACTGTAGGAAACGAGGCCTATCCCGCTCGGCAGTGAAGCCGTCGCAAGCGGGCGAGCCCGCTTGCTAGCGCCACAGCGGGGTCAGATCACCACCCGCAGGCACTGCCCGGCGTGGTACAGCGAGAACCCGGCCTCGTACAGGCAACTGCGCAAGCCCGGGCCCACCAGGGGTTTCATCGGCACGAAGGGAATGGGCAGGGCCTTGGCATCGCCGTGGCACAGGTAGTCGGCAAAGGCCTTGCCGACCACAGTGCCGGTGGTCACGCCGCGGCCGTTGTAGCCGGTGACGGCCACCAGGCCCGGCGCGGGCTCGAACAGGCGCATGAGGTGGTCGGGGGTGAACGAGATGCAGCCCGTCCAGGTGCATTCCCACTCAACTTTTTTCAGGTAGGGGAAGTAGTGCTGCTGCACCCGGTCGGCCCAGGCCTTGAGGAACCACGCCGGTTTCTGGTTGCCGTTGCCCAGGCTGCCGAGCAACAACCGCCCGTCGCGGTCGCGGCGGATGCTGCTGAGCACTTGGCGGGTGTCCCAGGAGCCCTGCCCGCCCGGCAGGATCCGCTGGGCGGCGGCTTCGGTCAGGGGCTTGGAAGCGACCTGGTAGTAGTAACCGGGGAAGAAATTGCGCCGCAGTTCGGTCCAGTCGCCCTCGGTGTAGGCGTTGGACGCGATCACCACCTGCTCGGCCAGCACCGCACCGTGGGCGGTCTGCACCGCCCAGCGCTGGCCCTGGCGCTCCAGGCCGATGACCGGCGAATGGTCGAACAACTGGCCGCCCAGGTCGGTCGCGGCCTGGGCCAAACCACTGGTGTAGGCCATGGGGTTGAGGGTGCCGGCGCGGCGGTCGAGCAGCGCGGCGGCGATGCGCTCGGTGCCGGTGGCCTCGGCGCACGCGGCGCCGGTGAGCAACTCCACCGGGGCGCCGCGGCGTTGCCACTGGGCTTGGCGGCTGCGCAGGTCGGCTTCGCCCCGGGCGTTGTGGGCCATGTGCAGGGTGCCTTCGCGGCGCAACTGGCAGTCGATGGCGTACTTGTCGATCAGGCTGAACACCAGCGCCGGCGCAGCGCCGAGCATGCGGTTGAGTTGGCTGCCCACCGCCTCGCCAAACCCGGCCTCGATTTCGTCCGGGGCAATCCACATGCCGGCGTTAACCAGCCCCACATTGCGCCCCGAGCCACCATGCCCGGCGCGATGGGCCTCCAGCACGCAGACGCGCTTGCCCTGCTCCAGCAAGTGCACCGCCGCCGACAACCCGGTAAAGCCTGCGCCGATCACGCAGACATCCACCGTCACTTCACCTGCCAGCGCCGCCCGGTCGGGGCGTTGCGGGGTCAGGGTTTCCCACAGGCATTCTTCGCGTAAAGGCATTGCCGGACTCCGAAAATGAAACCCAACCCGCACACCCTTTCACTGTGGGAGCGAGCCTGCTCGCGATAGCTGCCTGCCCGTTGACGGATTGGGCGACTCAATCACCGCAATCGCGAGCAGGCTCGCTCCCACAGGGGAAAAGGTGCCGACCCAACTCAATCGAAGGTAATCCCCTGCGCCAGCGGCAGTTCCAGGGAGTAGTTCACCGTGTTGGTCTGGCGGCGCATGTAGCCGCGCCAGGCGTCGGAGCCCGATTCGCGGCCGCCGCCGGTTTCCTTCTCGCCGCCAAAGGCGCCGCCGATTTCCGCGCCGCTGGGGCCGATGTTGACGTTGGCGATGCCGCAGTCGCTGCCCACCGCCGACATGAACTGCTCGGCCTCGCGCACATCGGTGGTGAAAATGCACGACGACAGGCCCTGGGGCACGGCGTTGTTCAGGCGCAGCGCCTCGGCAAACTCGCTGTAGCCGACCACATAGAGGATCGGCGCGAAGGTCTCGTTGCACACCACGTCGCTTTGCTCGGGCATCTCGACGATGGCCGGCGACACGTAATAGGCATCGGGGAACTGCGCCTGCAACTGGCGCTCGCCGCCGGTCACCCGGCCGCCTTCGCTCAAGGCCTGTTCGAGGGCGTCCTGCATGGTGTCGAAACTGTGCTTGTCGATCAGCGGCCCCACCAGGTTGCCCTCCAGCGGGTGGCCGATGCGCACCTTGGCGTAGGCGGCCTTGAGGCGGCTGACGATCTCGGCCTTCACCGACTCGTGGGCGATCAAGCGGCGCAATGTGGTACAGCGCTGCCCGGCGGTGCCCACGGCGCTGAACAAGATGGCGCGCACGGCCATGTCGAGGTCGGCGCTGGGGGCCAGGATCATGGCGTTGTTGCCGCCCAGTTCAAGGATGCTGCGGGCAAAACGCGCGGCGACTTTCGGCGCCACTTCGCGGCCCATGCGGGTGCTGCCGGTGGCGCTAATCAGGGCCACGCGCGGGTCGTCCACCAGGGCTTGGCCGGCATCGCGGCTACCGATAATCACTTGGCTCAGGTACGGCGGCGCATCGCTGAAGTTCTTCAACACCCGCTCGAACAACGCCTGGCAGGCCAGGGCGGTAAGCGGGGTTTTTTCCGAGGGTTTCCAGATCACCGGGTTGCCGCACACCAGCGCCAGCGTGGCGTTCCAGGCCCAGACCGCGACCGGGAAGTTAAAGGCGCTGATAACCCCGATCACCCCCAGCGGGTGCCAGGTTTCACGCATGTGGTGGCCGGGGCGTTCGGAGGCGATGGTCAAACCGTACAACTGGCGCGACAGGCCCACGGCGAAGTCGCAGATGTCGATCATTTCCTGCACTTCCCCCAGGCCTTCCTGGGTGATCTTGCCCGCCTCCCACGACACCAACTCGCCGAGGTCGGCCTTGTACTCACGCAGGATGTCGCCCAGTTGGCGCACCAATTCGCCGCGCCGGGGCGCCGGCACGTTGCGCCACAACTCGAAAGCATGCTCGGCGCGACTGACCTGCTGCTCGACCTGCGCGGCGCCCTGCCAGTCCACGGCACCGATGGCGCTGCCGTCGATGGGCGAATGCACCACCTGTTTGCCGTGCCGGTACAGGGCCGGGTCCACACCTAGACGATCAAGCAATGCGGCAACCATGGGGTATTCCTCGAGCAAAAAGACAATGGGTTCGCGCCCTTACGCAACGGCGCCTCAGGCCTGTAGTTGTAGCTGGCCCGAGAGTTGCCAACAAACGACCTTTAGGCGAGATATCATTCCGTTTATTCATGCTGCGGTTGGCTCGCGGCAGATAACAAGAACAAGGACCCGGCCATGCTCAACAAACGCTACCTGCCCTCGATCACCGCGTTGCAGTGCTTCGAGGCCGTGACCCGCCACCTGAGCTTCACCCGCGCTGCCGAAGAGCTGAACCTGACCCAGAGCGCCGTCAGCAAACAGGTGGCGCAACTCGAAGAGCTGTTGCAGCACCTGCTGTTTCTGCGGGTGCGGCGGCGCCTGCAAATGACCCCGGCAGGCGACCTGTACCTGGTGGAAGTGCGCAAGATCCTCGCCCAGGTCGAGATGTCGACCCATTACCTGCGCTCCTACGGCGGCGAAACCGAGGTGCTGCGGGTGTCCACACCCTCGACCTTCGGCGCCCGCTGGCTGGTGCCGCGCCTCAAGGGCTGGCGCCTGCGCCACCCGCATATCCACCTGGACCTGTGCAACGAGCAGGAGGCCGACGATCTGCTGCAAGGGCGCAGCGACCTGGCGTTCTACTTTGGCCAGGGCTCGCGGCCCGGCAGCGAATGCCTGAAGCTGTTCGGCGAAGAACTGGTGCCGGTGTGCGCCCCAGGCAGCCTGCCGGCCGTGCCCTACACCGACCCCACCCAACTGAGCGAACTGGTGCTGCTGCAAAACGCCTCGCGGCCCCAGGCCTGGCACGACTGGTTCGACAGCCAGGGCCATCACACCGAGCACAGCTACCACGGCCCGCGTTTCGAGACGTTCTATATGTGCATCCGCGCCGCCCAGGTCGGGTGCGGCGTGGCCCTGCTGCCACGGTTCCTGGTGGAAGAAGAGCTGGCCGAAGGCAAACTGGTAATCGCCTGGCCCCACGCCATGCCCAGCCGCGACGCCTACTACCTGGCCTACCCGGAACACGCCGCGCAAGTGCCCAAGGTGCGCGAGTTCGTGCAATGGATGCACGAACAACTCCCGGCGCTGCCGCTGTTGTAGCAAGCCCGCGTGCTACAACGACCAAATAACGCTGGCAAAGGCCCCTGGCTCTGTGCGCCACTAAGCGTTTTTAGCCACCGCGCTGTGTAGGGAGAACCACGTTATGGGTGAGAGTGTCTTTGCCGATCGCATCGTGCAGAACCTGCTCGACACCGACTTCTACAAACTGACCATGATGCAGGCGGTGCTGCACAACTACCCCAATGTCGAGGTGGAGTGGGAGTTCCGCTGCCGCAACAGCGAGGACCTGCGCCCGTACCTGGCCGAGATCCGCGTGCAGATCGAACGCCTGGCCGAGCTGAGCCTGAGCGCCGATCAACTGTCGTTTCTGGAGCACATCCGCTTCCTCAAGCCGGATTTCCTGCGCTTTCTGGGCCTGTTCCGCTTCAACCTGCGCTACGTGCACACCGGCATCGAGAACGGCGAGTTGTTCATCCGCCTGCGCGGCCCGTGGCTGCATGTGATTCTGTTCGAGGTGCCGTTGCTGGCGATGGTCAGCGAGGTGCGCAACCGCCATCGCTACCCCGGCATCGAGCTGGAGCAGGTGCGCGAGCAGCTCTACCGCAAGTTCGACTGGCTCACCGCCAACGCCTCCAGCGAAGAGCTGGCGCAATTGCAGGTGGCGGATTTCGGCACGCGCCGGCGCTTTTCGTACCGTGTGCAAGAGGAAGTGGTGAACGTGCTCAAGCACGACTTCCCTGGGCGTTTTGTCGGCACCAGCAACGTGCACCTGTCCCGCGAACTGGACATGAAGCCCTTGGGTACCATGGCCCACGAATGGATCATGGCCCACCAGCAACTGGGCCCACGGCTGATCGACAGCCAGATCGCCGCCCTCGATTGTTGGGTGCGCGAGTACCGCGGCCTGCTGGGTATCGCCCTGACCGACTGCATCACCACCGATGCCTTCCTGGGGGATTTCGACCTGTTCTTCGCCAAGCTCTTCGACGGTTTGCGCCACGACTCCGGCGACCCGGTGCGCTGGGGCGAAAAGGCCATCGCCCACTACCACACGCTGGGCATCGACCCACTGAGCAAAACCCTGGTGTTCTCCGACAGCCTGACGCTGCCCAAGGCCCTGGAGATTTTTCGCGCGTTGCACGGGCGGATCAACGTCAGCTTCGGCATCGGCACCCACCTGACCTGTGACATCCCGGGTGTCGAACCGATGAGCATCGTGCTTAAAATGACCGCCTGTAATGGCCAGCCCGTCGCCAAGATCTCCGATGAAGCGGGCAAGACCCATTGCACCGACCCCAACTTCGTCGCTTACTTGCGCCACGTGTTCAAAGTACCTGCCCAATAAGCACCCCTTCGCAAGGAGTCCATCATGCAAGCCGTACAGCGCGACATTGCTGAACAGCTCAACGTCCAGCCGCCGTTTGCCGACCACGCCGCCCTGGAGGCGGAGATCGCGCGGCGCATCGCCTTTATCCAGAGCTGCCTGACCAATGCCGGGCTCAAGACCCTGGTGCTGGGCATCAGCGGCGGTGTCGATTCGCTGACCGCCGGCCTGCTGGCCCAGCGCGCAGTCGAGCAACTGCGCGAGCAGACGGGCGACCTGAACTACCGCTTCATCGCGGTGCGCCTGCCCTACGAAACCCAGTTCGACGAACACGACGCCCAGGCTGCGGTGGACTTCATCGCCCCCGACGAGCGCCACACCGTCAACATCGGCCCGGCGGTCAAGGCCCTGGCCAAAGAAGTGAGCGCCTTCGAGGGTAAGCACGCGGTGTCGGTGGACTTCGTGCTGGGCAACACCAAGGCCCGTATGCGCATGGTCGCCCAATACACCATCGCCGGCGCCGCCCAAGGCCTGGTAATCGGCACCGACCACGCGGCCGAGGCGGTGATGGGCTTCTTCACCAAGTTCGGCGACGGCGCGTGCGACCTCGCGCCCTTGAGCGGCCTGGTGAAAAACCAGGTGCGGGCCATCGCCCGGCAGTTCGGCGCGCCGGAGTCACTGGTAGAAAAAATCCCCACCGCCGACCTTGAAGACCTCTCCCCCGGCAAACCGGACGAAGCCTCCCACGGCGTGACCTACAGCGAAATCGACGCCTTCCTGCATGGCCAACCGGTGCGCGAAGAGGCGTTCAAGATCATCTGCGACACCTACCGCAAGACCCACCACAAACGCGTCATGCCGTTCGCGCCTTGAACTGAGCGGCAACCGCACCTGTGGAGTGGCAGCGAGCTTGCTCCCACTCCACAGGGCTCCATCCGCAAGAACACCGCCCACAAAAAAACGCCCCTCGGGGTAATGCCCGTCAGTTAAGCCCTCCCGCTTGACCGTTGGCCGCAAAAAATAAAAATCCGATGCCTGCACTGGCATCGGATTTTTTTTCGTCTCGCTCCGACGAAACCGTCAATCCAATGGGCTTTTAGCATTCATTCCTATGCTGATTCGCCCAAAAGCCTGCCCTTATCCGGTTTAGGCCCCACCCAACCCCACCCAAGAATCAAGAAGCAGCCGTCCTGAAAAAAGGATTTGTCCGACATCGGCTCGGGAGGCCCAGTCCTTACCCTCTGCGCTCGCGTGCGCGCCAACCCCGGCGCTGACGAGCACTGGGCCAGCACAGCGCCCAAGGAGGCCCTGTGAGCCAATGCGCCCCCTCGAAAATCTGCTCCATCTGTGACCAAAAAGGCTTGGCGCTCTTGCCGCTGCGCTACGCCGTGGCCCGTCCCGCCCAACTCAGTGCTCCGCCCTTGCAGGCGCCTTTCGGTCAGGGCCTGGAGCAGGTGCCGTTGCCCGGCGACAGCGCCCACTACACCCTGCGCCACCTACGCGGCGGTTACC